>JAJQBV010000020.1:2054-16950 GCA_021203115.1 Clostridiales bacterium
CTGCCATCATGGCGGTTCTGGCGCGTCGGCTGATCTACACACTGATCGGCGCCGGGATTGCACTTGCCGCGAACAAGTGGATTTTCCCCATCCGTTTCCGCTATCAGATCGAGTATCTGGCCGAGATGATCCGCTCCATCCGTAAAGAGCTGTCGGAGCTAGACCCTTCCGATTCCTATGGCGACGGACATCGCAGATGGAAAATCGATCAGATGATCATCAAGACCTATCTGCTCTCGAAGCGTCTGGAGGGGATGTGCGACGCCCTGCCGGAGGAGGAACGCCATTTTGATTACCCGAATTTTGCAAGAAAGCATATGAACGAGATGGCAGAGATTCTGAAGAGGCATTTTATAAGAGAATAAAGAATTTTCGGTTTGAATTAAAAATAAGTGACCTTACGGAAAAACTGTGCTATACTGATTTCAGTATGCGGTTTGGAGGTTTTTTATGCGAGTTGGCATGGGATATGATGTGCACAGGCTTGTACAGGGCAGACGCCTGATTCTGGGCGGAGTGGACATCCCGCACACGCTCGGGCTGGACGGTCATTCCGACGCGGATGTCCTGACACATGCGGTTATGGACGCGCTTCTCGGCGCCGCACATTTGGGCGATATCGGCCTGCATTTTCCGGATACGGACGAACGGTACCGTGGAATCTCCAGCATGGAGCTTCTGGCGCATGTGGGAGAACTGATTTCGGAAAACCGGTATGTTATTGAAAATATCGATGCCACGGTCATTGCACAGCGCCCAAAGATACGCCCGTATATTCAGAGGATGGAAGAGTGCATTGCGGAGACCCTCGGGATCGGGGCAGATCAGGTCAGCGTCAAGGCGACCACCGAGGAGCATCTCGGATTTACCGGACGGGAGGAAGGGATCGCGGCTTCGGCAGTGTGTCTGATTTCCTCCATTTATGAAAACAGTGTCACGGTGGCGGACAGCCGGTCGGGGTGTACGCAGTGTCCGGGCTGCATGGAACAGACATAGAGTGAAACAGACAGATTGACGCTGCAATAAGCTGCGGAATGGAGTTGGATATGAGCAGATTTGAAGAGATTATCCGAAAATTTCAGGTTGAGGGTGAGATCACCAGAGTCAGGCCGCTCGGTCACGGCACGGTGAACCATACATATCAGATTCTCTGCGGAGGGGTTGCCTATGTCCTTCAGGAGATCAATCACGTGGTGTTTAAGTATCCCACCGAGGTGATGAACAATCTCTTCCTCGTGACGGAGTATCTGCGCGATGTGATCGAGCAGGAGGGGAGAGACCCGGACCGGGAGACGATCACATTTATCCGGACGAGAGCCGGAAACCAGCTGCTCCAGACGGAGCACGGCAGTTATTTCCGTCTCTACCGCATGATCTGCTGGGGCGGGGAGATGGAGAAGCCGGACGATGTTGAAACCGCTTATGAGGTGGGGCGGATTGTCGGCCAGTTCCATCGACGGCTCCGGGGCTTTGATACCCGTCAGCTTTCTTACACGATGCCGAAGCTTCACGATATGAAGTCCGCGATGAACGCGCTTCTCGATGCGGTTCGCGGCGACATCTGTTTTCGGACATCGGATTGTCAGGAGCAGATACAGTTTGTGTTGGAGCGTTCTGGGCAGCTTTCCCGGATTCGGGACGCTATACAGTCCGGTCAGATTCCGCTCAGGGTCACGCACAACGATACCCACTACAGCAACATTCTGGCCGATTCCGCCACGGGGAAGGCGATCTGCCTGATTGACCTCGACACCGTGATGCCGGGGGCCTCCATTCTCGATTTCGGGGATGCCGTCCGCGCGGCTGCGGCCACATATGATGTGGACGAGCGATCCGGCGATATCGAGCTGGATCTGGAAATGTACCGGTTTTTGCTGCAGGGCTATGCGGATGAGATGGGGAAAATCCTCACAGATAAGGAGAAGGAGCTGATCAATTACGCGGTCTGGCTGATGTGTCTGGAGCGCGGCATCCGCTATCTGACCGATTATCTGAACGGCGACCAGAATGTCACGGATTTTTTCTATGAGAGACAGAACCTCTACCGCGCGGTCAATCAGTTTTTCCTCGTTCTGGACATTGAGGAAAAGCAGGACGACATGCAGGCGACCTCAGAGGATGTGTTTCAGAGGTATTAAACAGAAAGGACAGAGCTTTTATGAAATTATATAATACATTGACGAAAAGAAAAGAGGAGTTTGTGCCGCTCACGGAGGGGCATGTGAGCATGTATGTCTGCGGGCCGACGGTGTACAACCTGATTCACATCGGGAACGCCCGCCCGATGATTGTTTTTGACACGGTTCGCCGCTATCTGGAATACAAGGGATATGAGGTGAATTATGTATCGAACTTTACGGATGTGGACGACAAGATTATCAAAAAATCCGTGGAGGGGGGGATTTCCGCGGAGGAGGTTTCCCGCCGCTATATCGCCGAGTGCAAAAAGGACATGGCAGATATGAATGTGAAGCCCGCGACGACACACCCGCTGGCGACGCAGGAGATCGATGGGATGCTGGATATGATTTCCACCCTGATCGACAAGGGATACGCGTATGCGGCGGAGAACGGAACCGTATATTACCGCACACGGAATTTTAAGGGCTACGGTAAGCTTTCCGGGAAAAACATCGACGACCTTGAGGCAGGCCATCGCGACATTCAGGTTACAGGAGATTTAAAGGAGTATCCGCTGGACTTTGTTCTCTGGAAGCCTAAAAAGGAGGGGGAGCCGTACTGGGATTCGCCGTTGTGCAAGGGGCGGACGGGATGGCACATTGAGTGCTCGGTCATGTCCAAAAAATATCTCGGAGATGAGATTGATATCCATGCCGGCGGGGAGGACCTGATTTTCCCCCATCATGAGAATGAGATCGCGCAGAGTGAGGCGGCAAACGGCGTGCCGTTTGCAAAATACTGGCTGCACAATGCGTTTTTAAACATCGACAACAAAAAAATGTCAAAGTCCGAGGGCAATTTCTTTACGGTTCGTGAGATCGGGGAAAAATACGACCTGCAGGTACTCCGCTTTTTCATGCTCTCCGCTCATTACCGGAGTCCGCTGAATTTCAGCGCGGATCTGATGGAGGCGGCGAAAAACGGACTGGAGCGCATTGTGACGGCCGCGGAGAATCTCCGGCGGCTCTTCGGCCATGCCGCTGCAGAGGATATGACCGCTGCAGAGCAGTCGCTCTATGAGAAATCCGAACAGTATGTCCGCAAGTTCGAGGACGCCATGGACGATGATTTTAACACGGCCGATGCGGTTTCCGCCGTGTTTGAGCTGGTGAAGTTCTGCAACACCAATGCTTCCTCAGAAAACAGCAAAGCCTATCTGAATGCGTTGTCAAAGCGGCTGGATCTTCTCTGCGGTATTCTCGGCATCATCACGGAGGAGGAGACGGGGAATCTGGACGAGGAGATTGAAAACTTGATTGCGGAGCGTCAGGCAGCCCGCAAGGCAAAGAATTTTGCCCGCGCGGATGAGATCCGGAATCAGCTTTCCGCCATGGGAATCATCTTAAAGGACACCAGAGAAGGAGTTACATGGAAGAGAGCGTAGAGAAGCAGAACGGCCTGTATTCCTCGATTACGGAATATTTCCACATAAAGGATGTGGATATTCATACCTACTCGCCGCTGACGCTGGCCTATATCGGGGATGGGATCTATGATCTGGTGATCCGTTCCCTTGTCGTCGGACAGGGAAATACGCGGGTCAACCAGCTGCACCACCATACCAGCCATCTTGTGAAGGCACATTCCCAGTCGGAGATGATGTTCTATCTGTTGCCGGAGCTCACACCGGAGGAGGAGGACTATTACCGTCGGGGGCGCAATGCCAAGTCTCCGACCATGGCGAAGAATGCGACCGTGGCGGATTACCGCCGCGCCACCGGTTTCGAGGCGCTGATGGGATATCTGTATCTCACGGATCAGACAGAACGCCTGCTGTATCTTGTGAATCTGGGACTTGACAGGCTGAAAAGGGACGAGATGAAGACTCCGAAAGAGGATGAGATAAATGGAAACACATGAATTCATGATAGAAGGCCGCAACGCCGTATTGGAGGCGTTTCGTTCCGGGAAAACCATAGACCGGCTGTATGTGCTGGACGGGTGTCAGGACGGGCCGGTGCGCACGATCATCCGGGAAGCAAAAAAACAGGGTTCCCGCATTGATTTTGTGGCAAAGGAGCGGCTGGATCAGCTCTCCGAGACCAAAAAGCATCAGGGCGTGATTGCCTCCGCTGCCGCATATGAGTATGCTTCCGTGGAGGATATTCTTCGCCGCGCAGATGAAAAGGGCGAGCCGCCGTTTCTGATTCTTCTGGACGGGATCGAGGATCCGCACAATCTGGGCGCGATCATCCGAACGGCGAATCTTGCGGGAGCACACGGCGTCATCATCCCGAAGCGCCGGGCCGTCGGACTGACGGCAACGGTTGCAAAGGCCTCCGCCGGTGCGCTGAACTATACGCCGGTGGCGAAGGTGACGAACCTCTCCGCCACGATCAAGGATTTAAAGGAAAAAGGGATCTGGTTTGTCTGCGCAGATCCGGACAGCGAGATTATGTACCGTCAGAATCTGACCGGCCCCATCGGTCTGGTCATCGGAAACGAGGGGGACGGCGTCAGCCGGCTGGTCCGGGAGACCTGTGACCTGACTGCCTCCATTCCGATGAAAGGGGAGATTGATTCCCTGAACGCGTCGGTGGCGGCGGGTGTGCTGGCCTTTGAGGTGGTGCGGCAGCGGATGGCACAGAAATAGGAGGCCGGGCAGAGCCGCAATTTCATGTCAGGCATATTGATAGAAGAGAAAGAGAAAATCATGGCAGAATATGAGGGCCTCAGTGATAATCAGCTGATTCGTCTGCTTCGGGACGGTGATTCCCAGGTGATGGACTTTTTGATGGAAAAATATAAGTATCTGGTACGCAAAAAGGCGAACCCTCTTTTTTTGCTCGGCGGAGACACGGATGACCTGATTCAGGAGGGCATGATCGGCCTCTTTAAAGCGATCCGCGATTACGATGAGGAGGCGGGAAGCTTTTTCCGTTTTGCAGAGCTCTGCATCAACCGGCAGATTTACACAGCGATCGAGTCGGCCTCACGAAAAAAACACGGTCCGTTAAACGCCTATATCTCCCTTTCTGTCGGAGATGAGACGTATCCGGAGAGAACTGTCGGAACGGCGGAAGCGGTCTACGCGCCGGATCCCGAACAGATGCTGATCGATCAGGAGAGCGTGGAGGATTTTCGTTCCAGAATCGCGGCAAGACTCAGCCCGATGGAACAGGCCGTGCTGGATGATTATCTGGAGGGAATGAATTACCGCCAGATTGCAGACCGGATGCAGAAACCGCAGAAATCCATTGACAATGCGCTGCAGCGGATCCGTGTAAAAGTACAGGATGTTATGGGGTCAGACCCCGGAAAATAAAATGGTTGCAAGAGAGGTATAACATAAAATGAAATTAGGAATCGTCGGATTACCCAATGTTGGAAAAAGCACCTTATTTAACTCTTTGACGAAGGCGGGAGCGGAGTCGGCAAACTATCCGTTCTGCACGATCGACCCGAACATCGGCATCGTGGCCGTTCCGGACGAGCGGATCCGTCTTCTCGGCGAGATGTATCACTCGAAGAAAGTGACGCCGGCGGTCATCGAGTTTGTGGATATCGCCGGTCTGGTAAAAGGCGCCAGCAAGGGAGAGGGACTCGGCAATCAGTTTCTTGCCAACATCCGTGAGGTGGATGCGATTGTCCATGTGGTGCGCTGCTTTGAGGATCCGAATGTCATCCATGTGGACGGCAGTGTAAATCCGGTGCGCGATATCGAGACGATTAATTTTGAATTGATTTTCTCGGATCTGGAGATTCTGGAACGCCATCTCGCCAAAGTAGGACGGACCGCCCGGATGGACAAGAAGGCTGCCCGGGAGGAGGATCTCTTAAAGAGGATCAAGGCTCATCTTGAAGATGGAAAACCTGCCAAATCCTTTGAGATCGGAGAAAACGAGGATGATCAGGAGTGGTTTGCATCGTACAATCTCCTGACTGCAAAGCCGGTGATTTACGCCGCGAATGTCTCGGAAGACGATCTGGCCGACGACGGCGCGTCAAATGACGGCGTCCGCGCTGTCCGCGAGATGGCTGCGGCGGAGGGAAGCGAAGTCTTTGCTCTCTGTGCCAGTATCGAGGCGGAGATGGCCGAGCTGGAGGACGAGGAGCGGAAGATGTTTCTGGAGGAGCTGGGGATCGCTCAGTCCGGTCTGGAGAAGCTGATCGCGGCCAGCTACAGTCTGCTCGGCCTGATGAGCTTTCTGACCGCCGGAGAGGACGAAAGCCGTGCATGGACGATCAGGAAGAGAACAAAGGCTCCGCAGGCTGCCGGAAAGATCCACACCGATTTTGAACGGGGGTTTATCCGTGCAGAGGTAGTTAATTACAGAGACTTGCTGGACTGCGGCTCTCTTGCGGCGGCAAGGGAAAAGGGACTGGTCAGACTGGAAGGAAAGGAATACATTGTGCAGGACGGGGATGTGATCCTGTTCCGCTTTAACGTATAATTGCATAGAATAAGAAAAACGGGATTTTTCTATGCGGTTCTGTGAATTTTCCAAAAAGGAAGTCGTCAACATCTCGGACGGAAAGTGTCTGGGCTGTGTCAGCGACCTGATTTTTGACGAGTGCAAGGGACAGATTCGTGCGCTGGTAATCCGCGGTCCGGCAAAGTATTTTCGCCTGATCGGCTGCGACAGTGAATACATTGTCGACTGGGAGCGGATTGTCCGCATCGGCCCGGATGTGATTCTGGTCGATGTCTGTGTGGACAGGATTTTGCACAAGCTATAGAGAAAAGTGGAGGTTTTATCATGAGATGTCCATATTGCAGCAGCGACAATACGCGTGTGATCGACTCCAGACCGGCGGACGACAATACCGCGATCCGCCGCCGGAGAAACTGTGATGATTGCGGAAAGCGGTTTACAACCTTTGAAAAGGTTGAGACCATTCCACTGATGATCATCAAAAAGGATAATACAAGGGAACGCTACGACCGGTCCAAGATCGAGGCGGGCGTTCTCCGCGCCTGCCACAAGCGTCCCATCTCCGCGGACCAGATCAAAAATCTGGTGGATGAGGTGGAGACGGAGATTTATAGTCAGGCGGACAAGGAGATTCCGACCAGTGTGATCGGGGAAATGGTCATGGATAAGCTGAAAGACCTAGAGGCCGTCGCCTATGTCCGTTTTGCCTCGGTCTACCGTGAATTCAAAGATGTCAATACCTTTGTCAATGAGCTGAAAAAGATGCTGGACAGTGAGGATAATTAGGGATGTTTCAGAAATTCTATCCCGATATCTATGTGGATTCCGCGTATCGGATTGATTTTGACAGCCTCTATGCGGACGGCTACCGCGGACTGATCTTCGATATCGACAATACGCTCGTCACGCATGGGGCGCCGGCCGATGAAAAGGCAATCGCACTGTTTGACCATTTAAAAGAGCTGGGATTTTGCTGCTGTCTGCTCTCGAACAATGATGAGCCGCGGGTGAAAATGTTTAACGATGCTGTCTGTGTCCAGTATATCTTCGATGCTCACAAGCCGTCGACGGAGGGATACCGGCGCGCCATGGAGCTCATGGGTACGGATGAGAGTAGCACGATTTTTATCGGCGACCAGATTTTTACCGATATTTTCGGCGCGAATCGGACAGGCATTCCGACAATCATGGTAAAGTACATATACTGGAAGGAAGAAATTCAGATTGTGTTTAAGCGGAGGCTTGAAGCGATTGTACTCTTATTTTACCGAAGATACCGGAAGCACCATCCGGACACAGCGCGCGGAGATTTCTTCCGGGGAGAAAACACAGGATTTCATAACAGAAAATAAACACGATGGAGGAAAATCATGAAAATTGTCATTTCCAATGATCATGCGGCTGTGAATATGAAGTTTGAGATCAAGGCATATCTGGAGAGTCTCGGACACGAGGTGATCGATGTGGGGGCGCAGGATTCGACGAGCTGTCACTATCCGGAGTATGGGGCAAAAGCGGGTCGAATGGTTGCGGACGGTGAAGCGGATTGCGGTGTGCTGATCTGCGGAACCGGCGTCGGGATCTCCATTGCCGCCAACAAGATTCACGGTGTCCGCGCCGCTGTCTGCTCGGAGCCGGTCACGGCACGGTTGGTAAAGGAGCACAATCACGCCAATATGATCGCTTTCGGCGAGCGGATTGTCGGAATTGAGACGGCAAAGGCAATTCTTGACGCATGGCTCGGTGCGGAGTGCATGGGCGGCCGTCACCAGCTGCGTGTGGACATGCTGGATGCGATGTAGCATTGCAGCCGAAAAAATGGGCTTGAAATCTATACATTTTTCCTATAGAATAGATTTCGGAAATCTTAAGTTATTAAGGAGGATTTTGGGATGGCAGATGCAGGAAGTGTAATCAAGAAAGGTGTAACGATCGAGCTGGAGGGTAAGGTATACCGCGTAGAGGATTTTCGGCATGTAATACCCGGTTAGGGCGCGGCGTTGCTGCGGACGAAATTAATAGATGTGATAAACGTCGGCGGTGTGGTGAAGTCCTTCCGTCCCGCGGAAAATGTTGATACCGCTCATGTCGAGAGAACCGTCAAGCAGTATCTTTACAATGACGATGATTTTTATTATTTCATGGACACGGAGACATACGAGCAGGTTGATCTGCCCCGCGACAGTGTGGATGACGAGATGAAGTTTGTGAAAGAGAATGAGAATGTCAACATGCTCTCACACAACGGAAAGATTTTCGCTGTGGAGCCCCCGCTGTTTGTCGAGCTTGAGATTACAGACACCGAGCCGGGCTTCAAGGGGAATACAGCCACCGGTACATACAAACCGGCTACGGTGGAGACCGGCGCGCAGGTTCAGGTTCCGCTGTTTGTAAACCTTGGCGACAAGATTAAGATTGACACCCGGACCGGTGAGTATCTCTCCAGAGTGTAAACAGATTCATGTTATTTTGAGTGGAGGAGGCGATTGTTTCTGCGGGATGCAGATCAGCCGCCTCTTTTTTTGCTACGGGTTTGCACGATGCAGAGCCCGGAGATTACCGCGATAAAAATCTGGCTGACCAGCATTCCCCAGAGATATGCTTTTAACCCGATGACGGGTATGCCGATGCAGATAAAGAGAATGCGAATCAGGGAAGCGGCGAGGTTGATCATCAGGGTGGCTGTCGCGCGGCCGAGCCCGTGCAGAATGCTCCCCAGCGTGCTGCCGAGGAAGATGAACGGACAGATCCAGCACAGCGTTCTTAAATAGACGCCGGCCAGCGTATTGTGAAAGAGGTGGACGCCGATCCATTCCCCAGTCAGCAGAAAGCCGAACGTGCAGGCAAAGCCGAGGATGGTGCAGATCTGGACCGTCCTTTGCACCGCTTTTCTCACCAGAGCGGTTTTTTCCTGATGGAAGGACTCGGAGACGGTCGGGAGCAGCATCACCGAGAGAGAATTACTGATGACGGCAGGGAACATGATGGTAGAAAAGACCATGCCGGTCAGAATTCCGTAGACACTCAGCGCATCGGATCCGGTATATCCGAAGGAGCGGAGGGAATACGGAATCAGCAGGGCTTCCGCACTGGAAAAAATGCTGCCAATCAGACGGTTTGCGGTCAGCGGGATTGCCAGTGAGCAGAGATTTTTATATAGTTTCAACAGGGGCAGCGTGTGCCGGTGAGGAACGCGTTGTCTCTTTTTCGTCGTGAGGGAAAATGCGGCGAGGCAGTACAGAACCGCACCGGCATCGCCGATCAGAATGCCCCAGACCGCGTCTGAGACCGCCGGGGTTCTTCCCTGCTCTGCGGCGATCTGCATCAGCAGCCAGACGCCGGTAACGCGGATGGATTGCTCCAGCAATTGGGAAACGGCCGGAATCACGGTCTTTTTCTGACCGTAATAATATCCGTTGATGCAGGAATGGATTGCGGCGAAGGGAATCGCCCATGTCATAATAGAAAGCAGGGATGCCCCGTCCATCCCGTCCATCATGATCCGGCAGAACCAGTCTGCCCGGGTACGAATCAGAAAGATACAGAAGAAAGACAGCGCCAACGACATGGATATCCCGGCAGCGAGATATCTTTTGGCCTGCCGGTCCGATTCACAGGAGGCACAGAAGCGGGAGATTGCCGTCTGAATTCCGGCGGAACAGACCGCGAGAAAAAGGACAAAGATCGGAAAGATCAACTGATACATGCCGAGGCCCTCTGCACCAATCGTTCGGGAGAGGAATATTTTATAGTAGAAACCGATAAATCTGCTGATGATCCCGGCTCCGGTCAGGATCAGGGTACCGGAAAAGAGGGCGCTTTTTGTATTGTCAGTTCTGGTCAAGAAGGGTACCTCGCCATTCTTTGCATGAAAGTTTATATTCCTTTAGCATCTTATGAACAGTTTTATCGGGAAATGAAAACAAAAAGGAAAGAATCAGATGAATCGGACAATATATTTAGACAACGCGGCAACCACACAGCCCTTTCCGGAGGTGTTGGAGGCCATGCTTCCCTATTACGATTCCCACTACGGAAATCCCTCCTCGGTATATGAACTGGACGAGGAGAGCAGACAGGCGGTGGAAGCGGCGAGGGAGCAGATCGCGGATACGCTTTCGGCGGATCCGGACACCATATTTTTTACTTCCGGAGGGACGGAATCGGACAACTGGGCACTGCGTTTTGCAGCGGAGCATGCGCTGTCCGGGGCTTCGGCGGCAAAACGGGAACGGCCGCACATCATCACGACGGCGATCGAGCATCACGCGATTCTCAGAACCTGTGAAGTGCTGGAGAAGGAGGGCGTTCATGTCACCTTTCTTCCGGTCAATCCGGAAGGAATTGTGGATCTGCCAGCCATGGAGCGTGCCATTCGCCCGGAGACGGCAGTGGTCAGTGTCATGTATGCGAACAATGAGATCGGAACCCTGCAGCCCATCCGGCAGGCAGCCGCCATCGCACACAGCCATGGCGTTTTGTTTCACACGGATGCCGTTCAGGCGTATGGACAGATTCCGATCGATCCGGGACAGTTTGGAATTGACCTGATGTCCGCCAGCGGGCACAAGCTGAACGGTCCCAAAGGCATCGGTTTTCTTTATGTGAGAAAAGGACTGGATATCACACCCATCATACGCGGCGGATCACAGGAGCGGGGAAAGCGCGCCGGAACCGAAAATGTGCCGGGGATTGTCGGTCTGGGATGCGCCGCAAGGATATCGCATCAGATGATGCGGCAGAAAATGCAACGGGAGACTGCGCTTCGCGATTACATGATACGGCGTCTGCTTCGCGAAATCCCGGATCTGAAACTTAACGGTTCTGCCCGGATGCGTCTCCCGAATAACATCAACTGCTGTATCCGCGGCGTCAACGGCGGGGCGCTGGTGGCGCTGATGGATCTGGAAGGCATCTGCATCTCCGCCGCCTCGGCCTGCTCCGCGGGAAGCAGCACGCCGTCCCATGTCCAGCTCGCAATCGGAAACACACCTGCAGAGGCCCGGACCGCCATCCGCATCACACTCGGTTATCAGACCACACGGGAAGAAATCGACATCGCTGCAGACACATTGAAACGACTTGTCACAAAACTGAGAACCATGAGTTAGTTTTTCTTATACTTCGTCTCGCAGTATTTACACCGATAGATCTCTTTCTCCGGATCCGTGAGATAAAAGATCTGATCCAGCTCCTGCTCAATGGATGAGATACACCGGGGATTTTTGCACCGGATTACGTTCTTGATCTGGCGGGGAAGCTCCAACACCTTCTTCGCCACGATCTTCTCATCTTTGATGATATTCACCGTGATATTGTGATCGATAAATCCGACGAAATCAATGTCAATCTGCGCCGGATCACACTCGATTTTCAGGATATCCTTTTTGCCCATCTTGTTGCTGCGCGCATTCATGATCATAGCAACCGGGCAGTCCAGATCCGCCAGTTTCAAATAGTGATAGATGGAGAGGCTGGTGCCGGCCTTGATATGGTCCAGAACATATCCCTCTCGGATTGCGCCAACGTTTAACATATCATACCTCCACTTCCAGTAATGTGAGAATCAGCGCCATGCGGACATAGACGCCGTATCGTGCCTGTCTGAAATATACCGCCCGCGGGTCGTCGTCCACCTCGACAGAGATCTCATTGACACGGGGCAGCGGATGAAGCACCAGCATATCCTTCGGTGCAAGCTCCATTTTCGCTTTGTTCAGGATGTAGAAATCCTTCATGCGAATGTAGTCTTCCTCATTGAAGAAACGCTCTCTCTGAACGCGGGTCATATAAAGAATATCCAGATTGGGAAGCGCGTCCTCCAGACTGACAACCTCCCGGAACGGAATGTGATTGCGCACCAGCACCTCATCATGCAGGTTGCTCGGCACCTTCAGCTCCTCCGGGGAGATCAGCTCAAAGCGGATGCCGGGATAACGGATCAACGCATGGATGAGAGAGTGAACGGTACGTCCGAACTTCAGGTCGCCGCAGAGACCGATGGTCAGGTGATCCAGCCGCCCCTTCAGGCTGTAGATGGTGAGAAGGTCTGTCAATGTCTGCGTGGGGTGCTGGTGGCCGCCGTCTCCCGCGTTGATAACCGGGATTGTCGCCTTTTCCGAGGCAACCAGCGGCGCGCCCTCCTTGGGGTGGCGCATGGCGCAGATATCGGCGTATTCGGAGATGACGCGCATGGTATCGGAAACGCTCTCGCCCTTTGCCGCGGAAGAGTTTGCCGCGTCGGAAAATCCGAGCACCTGACCGCCGAGGTGCAGCATGGCGGACTCGAAGCTTAAGCGGGTGCGTGTGCTCGGCTCATAAAAACAGGTGGCCAGAATCTTTCCGTCACAGGCGTGCGTATATTTGTCCGGATGCTTTTCGATGTCGTTCGCCAGACGCAGCAGCTTGTCCAGCTCTTCCACCGAAAAGTCAAGCGGGCTGATCAAATGTCTCATAAAGTGCCTCCCTTGAAATATCGTAATATTCTTTGTATCATCATATCTCAGAGAGGGAAGAAAAACAACATCCGATTTTACACAGAAGAGCAATCTTGAAAATAGATAGTCGTTTCTGAACCTTCATATCGCGAAAAGCGCATTTTCGACTCGGATATTTGCGTTTGAAATCTTTCTCTTTTTTTCATCTTGTATTCCGTTTCCCTTGCGATAAAATAAACACAGAATGATTTGAATGAATATGTATGAAGGAGGAGATATTTATGATCATTCCGAAGTATTATGAAGACATTCATACACTGAATGTAAATTCCGAGCCGATCCGCTCGTATTACATCCCGACTTCTCCGGCACAGGATCCGGCATGGAAGAGCCGGCGCGAGACAGACCGGTTTTATCTGCTGAACGGCGACTGGAAGTTCCTGTATTTCAGCAGCATCTACGACTGCCTGGAGGTCTTTTATGAGGAGGGCTACGGCACGGATGAGTTTGATACGATACCGGTTCCGTCCAACTGGCAGGATCATGCCTACGGCCTTCATCAGTACACGAATACGCGTTACCCCCTCCCCTTTGGCCCGCCGGATGTCGCCCAGGCGAATCCCTGCGGCGCGTATGTGCGCAGCTTTTCCTATCACAAGGCTGAGGGGACGGCGACCTATCACCTGAATTTTGAGGGCGTGGACTCCTGTTATTATGTCTGGCTGAACGGAACCTTTATCGGCTACCATCAGGTCTCACATTCCACCGGCGAGTTTGATGTGACAGAACAGCTCCGCGAGGGTGAAAACACGCTGGCTGTTCTTGTACTGCAGTGGTGTGACGGCAGTTATCTGGAGGATCAGGACAAGTTCCGCAGCTCCGGCATTTTCCGCGATGTCTACCTGCTGGCCAGACCGGAGAATTATATACAGGATTACTTTACCCGGACGGTTCTCACGGACAATTATAAAAATGCCGATGTGACAATCGACCTGACTTTTGCGAAGGATGAAATGCCGGTTTCTTACCGTCTGACGACTCCCTGCGGCTGCACGGTGGCGGAGGGGAGCGCGAACGGTTCCCAAATCACGTTTTCCGTGTCCGATGTGACGCTCTGGAATGCGGAAGAGCCGTATCTCTATACACTGATTCTTGCGACGGACGGCGAGGTGATCCGTGATCATATCGGTTTCCGTGAGATCAAGGTCGTCGACAGCGTAGTCTACTTAAACGGCGCGAAGCTTCGCTTCCGCGGCACAAACCGCCACGACAGCGACCCGTATGTCGGTTCTGCGGTAACGCTTGACAACATCCGCGAGGATATGGCGCTGATGAAGCAGCACAACTTCAACGCGATCCGGACCAGCCATTATCCGAATATGCCGGAGTTTTACGAGCTCTGCGACGAGTACGGCTTCTATGTCATCGACGAGACAGATCTGGAGATCCACGGCGTGGTGGATCTGTACAATGTCAATATTTTTGAAGAGAAGGGCGAGCATCCTTTCCCGCCGTTTATCTGCGATAATCCGGACTGGAAAGAGCCGGTGCTGGATCGTGTGCAGAAGTGCGTTCTCCGCGACAAGAACCGTCCCTGCGTGCTGGTCTGGTCCATGGGAAATGAATCCGGTTACGGCTGCACATTTGAGAATGCTCTCGCATGGACGAAGAATTTTGATCCGACGCGTCTGACGCACTATGAGGGGTCTCTTCACCGTCCGCGCAACCCGATCGGCGGAAAGAACGATTACTCGAATATCGACCTGCGGAGTCGGATGTATGCCTCCATCCCGGAGATACACGCATATCTGCAGAACAACCCGGATAAACCCTTTGTCCAGTGTGAGTTCATCCATGCCATGGGCAACGGCCCCGGAGATATCGAGGATTACTACGAGCTGG
>JAJQBV010000061.1 GCA_021203115.1 Clostridiales bacterium
GTAAATAACAAACAAGATAATAATATCTCAGATACACGATTCTCGCAAGTGAAATGTTCATAAAATGTAAAGTGTA
This sequence comes from Clostridiales bacterium, assembly GCA_021203115.1. Taxonomy (GTDB): domain Bacteria; phylum Bacillota; class Clostridia; order Lachnospirales; family Lachnospiraceae; genus Eubacterium_I. Next base: position 77 of record JAJQBV010000061.1, read on the forward strand.
AATTTTCAAATTAGTGATTGTACATAATATAACTTATATGTTAAAATAAAAAACAATAAGGCTTTACAGCACGATATTTATGAGGAGGATGTTTGCTATGGAAAAATTACTTATCTTGAACCCGGGATCTACTTCCACAAAGATCGCTTATTATGAGGATGAAAATCAGATTTTTGTGGAGAGCATTTCCCACTCTGCGGATGTGATCGCGCAGTACGACCTGATCGTTGATCAGTATGAATTCCGCAAGGATATAATTCTGGATGTGCTGAAGGATAAGGGCGTGAAGCTGGAGGAGTTCACCGGTATCGTGACGCGCGGCGGCCTGCTTCCGCCGATCAAAGCCGGTGCGTATGCGGTAAACGACGACATGGTATGGCAGCTGAAGAATAAGCCGGCCATGCAGCATGCTTCCAATCTGGGCGCGGTCATCGCGGACGCGATCGCAAAACCGCTCGGCATTCCGGCGTTTATCTATGACGGCGTGACCGTGGATGAGATGTGGCCGATCTTAAAGATCACCGGCTTCAAGGAAGTGGAGAGAAAGGGCATCGGACACAATCTGAACACCCGCGCGGCGGCGATGAAGTATGCCCGTGAGCATGGCAAGGCATATAAGGACTGCAAGCTTATCGTCGTTCATCTGGGCGGCGGCATCTCCGTTACCCTGCAGTACGGCGGAAAAGTGGCGGATATCATCAACGATGAGGACGGCCCGTTCGCATCGGAGCGCTCCGGCGGACTGCCGATTCAGTCTTTCACCAGCTATTTCGGGGAGTCCGGACTGACTACAAAGGAAATGCTGAAAAAGCTGAAATCCCGCGGCGGCCTGGTCAATCATCTGGGTGTGAATGACAGCCGCGAGGTGGAGAAGATGATTAAGGACGGCGATGAGCACGCGAAGCTGATCTATGACGCCATGGCGCTGAATGTTGCGCGCTGTGTCGGCGAGGAGGCTGCGACGGTGGCCGGTGATATTGAGGGCATCGTTTTGACCGGCGGCATCGCGTATTCCGAGTATTTCACCAGCGAGGTAAAGAAAAATGTCGAGTGGATCGCACCGGTTACGGTGTATCCGGGCGAGAATGAGATGGAGTCTCTGGCGCTCGGCGGACTCCGTGTTCTGCGCGGCGAGGAGGAAGCAAATACTTTCGTGAAGGTAGAGTAGTTTTTTCATGACAGGGATAACGGCTGCTGCATGGCAGCCGTTTTTCACTGAAATTTATAACATTCAGGAGGTTTCGCATGAAACAGAAAGCATATAAATTCTGGTTTTGCACCGGATCGCAGGATCTGTACGGGGAGGAATGTCTGGCCAACGTGGCGGAGCATTCCCGGATTATCGTGAAGGCATTGAATGAGAGCGGCGCTCTGCCGTTCGAGGTGGTCTGGAAGCCGACGCTGATCACGAATGAGCTGATCCGCAGAACCTTTAATGAGGCGAATATGGACGAGGAGTGCGCGGGTGTCATCACATGGATGCACACCTTCTCCCCGGCAAAGTCCTGGATTCTGGGTCTGCAGGAGTACCGCAAGCCGCTACTCCACCTGCACACACAGTTTAATCAGGAGATTCCCTATGACACGATCGACATGGATTTCATGAATGAGAACCAGTCCGCGCACGGCGACCGGGAGTACGGTCATATTTTCAGCCGTCTGGACAAAAACCGCAAGGTGATCGTCGGATATTGGGCGGACCCGAAGGTACAGGAAAAGATTGCGTCCTGGATGCGTACGGCGATCGGCGTGATCGAGAGCAGCCATGTCCGTATCATGCGGATCGCGGACAATATGCGCAATGTCGCCGTCACCGAGGGCGACAAGGTTGAGGCACAGATTCGTTTCGGCTGGGAGGTGGACGCCTATCCGGTGAATGAGATCACCGCGGAGGTGGAGGCAGTTCCGCAGGGAGCCGTCGATGCGCTGGTGGAAGAGTATTATGATAAGTATGAGATTCTCCTCGAGGGCAGGGATGAGGCGGAGTTCCGCCGCCATGTCGCTGTGCAGGCGGGGATCGAGCTCGGCTTCGAGAAGTTTTTGACAGAGCGGGATTACCACGCGATCGTGACCCATTTCGGCGATCTGGGGAGCTTAAAGCAGCTTCCGGGTCTGGCAATCCAGCGATTAATGGAGAAAGGCTACGGCTTCGGCGGAGAGGGCGACTGGAAGACGGCAGGCATGGTCCGCGTCATGAAGATCATGACGCAGGGCATGAAGGACGCGAAGGGAACCTCTTTCTTTGAGGATTACACCTACAATCTGGTGCCGGGGAAGGAGGGAATCCTTCAGGCGCATATGCTGGAGGTGTGTCCTTCTGTGGCGGACGGCCCCATCAGCATCAAGGAGCAGCCGCTCTCCATGGGCAACCGGGAGGATCCGGCAAGGCTGGTATTTACCGCGAAAACCGGTGCGGGCATTGCCACATCCCTGATCGATCTGGGCAATCGGTTCCGCCTGATCATCAATGAGGTGGACTGCAAAAAGACGGAGAAGCCCATGCCGAAGCTTCCTGTCGCGACGGCGTTCTGGACGCCGCAGCCGAATCTGGAAACCGGCGCCGAGGCGTGGATTCTGGCGGGCGGCGCGCACCACACCGCGTTCAGCTATGACCTGACGGCGGAGCAGATGGGCGACTGGGCGGAAGCCATGGAAATCGAGGCAGTTTATATCGACAGAGACACGAACATCCGTCAGTTTAAGAATGAGCTGCGGTGGAATTCTCTGTATTATCGTTAAGGAAAACAGACCGGAAAAGGAGAGACGGTATGAAGAGGGAAATGATAAAACAGGCGATCGCGGACGGGCAGGCGATTCTCGGCGTGGAGCTGGGCTCCACCCGGATCAAAGCGGTCCTGATCGCGCCGGATCACACGCCGGTCGCGCAGGGCAGCCACGAGTGGGAGAATCAGCTGGTGGACGGCATCTGGACCTATTCGCTGGAGGCGGTCTGGGACGGACTGCGGGACGCCTACGCCGATCTGGCGCGGAATGTGGCCACGACCTATGGCGTGCGGCTGACCCGGATGGCGGCCATGGGTTTTAGTGCTATGATGCACGGATACCTTGTTTTTGATAAAAATGATGAGCTGCTCGTGCCGTTTCGCACCTGGCGCAATACGATCACCGAGGAGGCGGCCGGAAAGCTGACGGATCTCTTTCATTACAATATTCCGCAGCGCTGGAGTATTGCCCATCTCTATCAGGCGATTCTGAATCAGGAAGAGCATGTGAAACAGATCGCGTTTCAGACGACACTGGCGGGGTACATCCACTGGCAGCTGACGGGACAGAAGGTTCTGGGCGTCGGCGAGGCGTCTGGGATGTTTCCCATTGATTCCGGAACGAAGAATTTTGACCGGGGGATGGTGCAGGCTTTTGATGTGCTGGCTGCGGAGGCCGGAATGCCGTGGACCTTTGACGAGATCTATCCGACCGTGCTGACGGCGGGCGCGTCCGCCGGTGTGCTGACGAAAGAAGGCGCGGCGCTGCTGGATCCCACCGGGGCTCTTGAGGCAGGGATTCCGTTCTGCCCGCCGGAGGGCGACGCGGGAACCGGCATGGCGGCGACCAACAGTGTGAAAGTCCGGACCGGCAATGTTTCCGCTGGGACCTCCATTTTTGCCATGGTGGTGCTGGAACAGGGGCTGAAAAAGGTGCATCGGGAGCTGGATCTTGTGACGACACCGGCCGGAGACCCGGTGGCCATGGTTCACTGCAACAACTGCACATCGGATCTGAATGCGTGGGTCAGCCTGTTCAAAGAGTTTGCCGATGCATCCGGGATTGACATGGATATGGGGCAGCTCTACGGGATTTTGTACAATAAGGCGCTGGAGGGCGACGCGGACTGCGGCGGCGTTCTGGCTTATAATTATTATTCCGGCGAGGGCGTGACCGCCTTTGACGCGGGGCGGCCGCTGCTGGTGCGGCAGCCGGATGCAAAGTTTACGCTGGCAAACTTTATGCGCGCGAATCTTTATTCTGCGGCAGCCACCTTAAAGGTGGGGCTGGACATTCTTCTGAAAGAGGAGGGTGTGAAGGTGGACTCCATGCTGGGACACGGCGGCCTGTTTAAGACGAAGGGCGTGGGACAGAAGATCATGGCGGCGGCCATGGACGCGCCCGTGGCGGTGATGGAGACGGCCGGCGAGGGCGGCGCATGGGGCATTGCGCTGCTGGCGGCCTATATGGTTCACGGCGGGGGAATGACGCTGGATCAGTATCTGGAACAGCGCGTCTTTGCCGGGGCGGAGGGCTCTGTCATTGAGCCGGATGCAACGGATGTCGCCGGATTCGACGCTTTCATTGAGAAATATGTGGGCGGTCTGCCGATTGAGCGGGCTGCGGTGGAGTATTATAAGTAAACGGGAAAAGCAAAGAACGATCGGAGGATATCATGTTAGAAAAATTAAAACAGGAAGTTTACGAGGCGAATATGCTCCTTCCGAAGTACGGCCTTGTCACGTTTACATGGGGCAATGTCAGCGGTATTGACCGGGAGAGCGGCCTGTTTGTCATCAAGCCGAGCGGAGTGGAGTATGAGAAGCTGACGCCGGAGGATATGGTGGTGGTGGACCTGCAGGGCAATAAGGTGGAGGGAAGATACAATCCCTCGTCTGACACGGCCACGCATGTCGTTCTTTACAACCGCTTCCCGAAGATTGGCGGGATTGTCCACACGCATTCGCCGTGGGCGACGAGCTGGGCGCAGGCGGGGCGCGATATCCCCTGCTACGGGACGACGCATGCGGATTACATCTACGGGGAGGTTCCCTGCGTGCGGAATCTGACGCCGGAGGAGATTGACGCGGCATATGAGCGCAACACCGGGATCCTGATTGCGGATGCTTTTGCGGAGCTGGGAAAGGATTACGAGGCGGTTCCGGCAGTGCTCTGCAAGAATCACGGGCCGTTTACATGGGGAAAGGATGCGCAGGAGGCGGTGCACAACGCAGTGGTTCTGGAGGAATGTGCGAAGATGGCGGCACGGTGCGAGCAGATTAACCCGTCGGTGAAGCCGGCGCCGCAGGAGCTGCAGGATAAGCATTACTACCGGAAGCACGGCGCGAACGCCTACTACGGACAGAAGGCGTAGCCTGCGGCGGATTTTTCAGAGGAAATCCCCGGATATATGAGCTTGAGACCGGATACCCCTTTGTATGTGCGATGCACATGCGGAGGGGTATTATTTTTGCGCTTTGATCGAAAGAGCACCATTGTTCTTTTTACGCAAATCATGTATAATGCCTTCGGAATCATACCATAATACTGGATTTTATCCGACAGAGAGGGAGCCGCATATGATCGAAGCTCGGATGACGGATTTGAACTACAATGAAATACTGATGTATCTCGGCCATCGCGGGCAGGAGGTGACGCCGGAGGTCGAGGCACAGATCCGGGCATGCATGGCGGAGGTCCGGAAATATGCCGCGCCGCGTCTGGTTTACAGCCGTCTGCCGGTGGAGAATGGCGCGGTTCGCGGTCTGCCGATGGAGGGCGAGGATATCCGGGCGCTTCTGGAGCCCTGTCAGGAGGCGGTGCTTCTGGCGGTGACGCTCGGATCGCAGATCGAGCAGGCGCTGATGCGCCGTGAGGTGACGGACATGGCGGATGCGGTCATCATGGATTCCTGCGCCAGCGTCGCCGTGGAAAATGTCTGCGACTGCTTCGAGGAGGACATGCGGGAGCTTGTGGCCGCGGAGGGCTTGTTTCTCACCAGTCGCTTCAGCCCGGGATACGGAGACCTTCCGCTGGATACGCAGCGGCGGCTGTGCGAGGCGCTCAACACGGTTCGCCGGATCGGGCTGACGGTCACGGAGAATTATATTATGGTTCCGCGCAAATCGGTGACGGCCGTCATGGGAATCTCCGCAGAGCCTCAGAAGCTTCGAACCCGCGGCTGTGAAGCCTGCGGAATGTTTTTACACTGTCCATACAGGAAGAGAGGAATTGTCTGTCATGAGTAGATTGATTATACTGGACGGTGCCATGGGCACCATGCTGCAGAATGCGGGACTGGCGCTGGGAGCGCGGCCGGAGATTTTCGGTCTGGAGCATCCGGATATTCTGGAGAAAATACAGCGGGAATATGTGGAAGCCGGGAGCGATGTGATCTACGCGAATACCTTCGGCGCGAACGCCCATAAGCTGCGGGGAACCGGCTATACGGTGGAGGAGCTTGTGACGGCCAATGTGGCGGCGGCGCGGCGTGCGGCGAGATGCTGTGAATCTGCTTCCGAAAACGGAGACAGCCGGAAAAGGGTCCGGGTTGCTTTGGATGTGGGTCCGATCGGGGAGCTGATGGAGCCGTTGGGCACGCTGGCATTTGATGATGCGTATGAGATCTATAAGGAGCTGGTGATCGCCGGAGAGAAGGCGGGGGCGGATCTCATCGTCTTTGAGACGATGACAGATCTCTATGAGGTGAAAGCCGCTGTATTGGCGGCGAAGGAAAACTCGGCATTGCCGGTCTGGGTGACGATGAGCTTTGAGGCTTCCGGGCGGACCTTTACAGGGACGCTGGTTTCCTCCATGGCGGCGACGCTGGACGGGCTGGGTGTGGATGCCATGGGAATCAACTGTTCCCTCGGCCCGCAGGAAATTTTTCCGATGATAAAAGAAATGCGGCGGTGGACGGACAAGCCGCTGATCGTAAAGCCCAACGCGGGTCTGCCCGACCCTGCCACGGGTGAGTACGATATGGACGCACAGGAGTTCGCCCGGCAGATGCGGCCGTTTCTGGAGCTGGGCGTCGCCATGGGCGGCGGGTGCTGCGGGACGACGCCGGAGTTTATCCGGGAGCTGGCGGGACTGGTGCGGGAGATGTCCGATGACGAGGGGCGCTTACGCGGTGATTCTCAGAAGGTACGGCAGGATATACTGTGTGAGTCTTGCGGCAGGGATGTTGGGATTTCGGGCAGGAAACCGGAAAAGAAAATGAATGAGTACAGAATCTGCCGCGGCGTCTGCTCCGCCGGGAAAATGGTGGAGTTCGGCGGCGTCCGCGTGATCGGCGAGCGCATCAATCCAACCGGAAAGAAGCGCTTCGCGCAGGCGCTCCGGGAGCACGATATGAACTACATCATGGAGCGGGCGATCGAGCAGGCGGATGCTGGGGCGGATATTCTCGATATCAACGTGGGCCTGCCGGGGCTGGATGAGCCGCGAATGATGGTCGATGTGGTACAGGCGGTGCAGAGCGTCGTGGATTTGCCGCTGCAGATTGATTCCTCCGACCCGGCTGCCATCGAGGCGGGGCTTCGCGTCTGCAACGGCCGCGCCATCGTCAACTCCGTCAACTCGGAGGATGAGGTGCTGGAGACGGTGCTCCCCATCGTGAAAAAATACGGCGCCGCGGTGGTGGGACTCACCATGGACAAGTCCGGCATTCCGGACAGCGCCGAGAAGCGCTTTGCTCTGGCGGAGAAAATTTTACACGCGGCGGCAGCCATCGGGATTCCGAGAGAGGATGTTCTCATCGACTGCCTGACGCTGACGATTTCCGCGCAGCAGGAGCAGGCGGCGGAGACGCTGCAGGCGGTCCGCATGGTACATGAGCGGTTGGGACTGCACTGTGTGCTTGGCGTCAGCAATATATCCTTCGGCCTCCCGAAGCGGAATCATATCACGACCAGCTTTCTGACACAGGCGATGTACTGCGGACTTGACCTGCCGATCATCAACCCGAATCTGACGGAGATCATGGACACGGTTTTCGCCTTCCGCGCGCTCTCCGGCGAGGATGCCCAGTGCGAGGCATATATTGGCCGCTTCTCTGGCGTGGAGGAGGAGAAACGACCGCCCGCAGCGTCACATGAGATGACGGTTGAGGATGCGGTCTTAAAGGGGCTGAAGCAGGAGACGAAGGATCTCACGGCAAAGCTTCTGGAGACGATGGATGAGCTGGATGTGATCAACACGAAGCTGATCCCCGCCCTTGACGTGGTGGGGGAGAAGTATGAGAAGCAGCAGATTTTCCTGCCCCAGCTAATCAATTCCGCGAATGCGGCCTGCGCCGGTTTCGACCTGATCAAGGAGCGGATCGCGAAGCGCGGCGGCGAGACGGTCTTGAAAGGGACGATCATCATGGCCACCGTCGAGGGCGACATTCACGATATCGGGAAAAATATCGTCCGCGTGGTTCTGGAAAATTACGGCTACCGGGTCATTGATCTGGGAAGGGATGTGCCGCCGCAGAAGGTGGTGGACACGGCGATCGCCGAGAACGTCCGATTGATCGGCTTGTCGGCGTTGATGACGACGACGGTGGTTTCCATGGAGAAAACGATTGCGGCGCTCCGGGCGTCGGGGCATGAGTGTAAAGTCTTCGTGGGCGGCGCCGTGCTGACACCGGAATACGCCATGGAGATCGGGGCGGATTACTATACAAAGGACGCCAAGGCGTCCGTAGATGTGGCAAAGGAGGTGCTGGGATAGATCCGGCTATCCCATGAGGAGTCATGATGACGGTCAGAGAATATATAAAAGAAAATGTATTGCTGTTTGACGGCGGGATGGGAACCTATTTTTCACGGAAAAATCATAAGCCCGGCATGAGCTGCGAGCTGGCTGCCCTGCATCAGCCGGAGCTGATCGCGGAGATACACAGGGAGTATTTGGAGGCTGGGTGCAAAGCGGTCAAAACCGATACCTTTGCGGCGAACCGCGTTGTTTTTCAGGGGGATGAGGAGCTGGTCCGGCGGACGATCGCAGCGGCATGGAAGCTCGCGGCAGAAGCGGCGGCGGACTATGACGCCTATGTCTTTGCCGATATCGGGACGATCACCGGACCGGGCGGAGCGGAAAATGTGTATAAGGAGTACCGCTTCGTGGCGGACTGTTTTCTGGAGCAGGGCGCGCAGAACTTTCTCTTCGAGACGAATGCCGGAACGGAAGGGCTGCGGGAGATCGCGGCATATATCCGGGAGAGAGAGCCGTCGGCTTACATCATCGTGAGCTTTGCCGTGCAGGCAGACGGGTTTACCAGAGACGGACTGTGGGCGGGGGATCTTCTGGCACAGATGAAGACCTGCCCGGCGGCGGACGCGGTGGGATTCAACTGTGTCTGCGGCGCCCGTCACATGCTGGAACTGGTGGGAGAATTGGATCACGAGGGAATCACACTTTCCCTGATGCCGAACGCCGGTTATCCGATTGTTGTCAACAACCGGACGTTTTATGACGGGGATCCGGCGTATTTTGCCTCGCAGATTGCCGGAATGGCGGCTGCGGGTGCTGCGATTGTGGGCGGCTGCTGCGGGACGACGCCGGCCCATATCGAGATGGTAAAGCGGGAGCTTCGAAAGGTACAGAGGGGCAGAGTCGAAAAGCGGGAGAAGCCGGAGAAGGTTCGCGCCGCGGAGGATGACGACAGTCTGTTCTGGAAGAAGCTGCAGGCGGGAGAGAAGGTCGTTGCCGTGGAGCTGGATTCCCCGGCAGATGCCAATATCGCAAAGTTTATGAAGGGCGCGTGGGAGCTGAAGGGCGCGGGGGCGGATATCATCACGATCGCAGACTGCCCCATTGCCCGGGCGCGGATGGATTCCAGCCTCTTAGCCTGCAAGCTTCGCCGGGAGCTTTCCATGGACGCGCTGCCGCACATGACCTGCCGCGACCGGAATTTAAACGCGACGAAAGCGCTGCTCTTCGGGCTGTATGCCGAAGGCATCCGCAACATTCTGCTTGTCACGGGGGATCCGATTCCCTCGGCGGAGCGCGATGAGGTAAAGAGCGTCTATCAGTTCAACTCCCGGAAGCTGGCGGCTTTTGTCACCGCACTCGGGAAAAAATCACTGCCGGGGCCGTTTCACATTTTCGGGGCGCTGAATGTCAATGCCCGGAATTTTGACGTTCAGCTTCGCCTTGCGAAGGAGAAGGCTGAGAAGGGAATGATCGGATTCCTGACGCAGCCGGTTCTCACGCCGCAGGCGTTTGAGAATCTGAAGCGCGCCCGCCGGGAGCTGGATGCGTACCTGTTGGGCGGGATTATCCCTGTGGTCAGCGAGCGAAATGCCCGTTTCATGGACAGCGAGATCAACGGAATCAATGTGGATCCGCAGATCATGGAGCTTTATGCCGGGAAGAACCGGGAGGAAGCGGAAGTGCTGGCGGTGGAGATTTCCAAAGAGATCATGAAACGGATCGCGCCCTATGTGGACGGCTATTACCTGATGACGCCGTTCGGGCGGACCGGTCTGATCGCGGAGATACTGAAACAGGACATTTAAGAATCTGTTAAGATTTCATTTTTGCATATCGCAAGATTCGGCGGGCATTCTGATGATAGCAGGAGCATGAAATGCGAAGCAATCCGTGGGTATCATTAGAGCCATGATTCAGAGGTGGAGAGAGTATGGTCAATATATTGGTCTGCGATGACGACAAGGACATTGTGGACACCATTGAGATTTATCTGGCGCCGGAGGGATACAATATTCTGAAGGCTTACGATGGCATTCAGGCGATCCGGATGCTCCGGGATAACGATGTACAGCTGCTGATTTTGGATGTGATGATGCCGAAGATGGACGGGCTGCGGGCGACCCTGAAGATTCGGGAGGAGTCCAACATTCCGATCATCCTTCTCTCCGCGAAGACGGAGGACACGGACAAAATCTTTGACTTGAACGTGGGAGCGGACGACTATGTGGCGAAGCCCTTCAACTCTATGGAGCTGGTGGCGCGGGTAAAGTCCCAGCTTCGCCGTTATACGAAGCTGGGCTCCCGGACGACGGAGAACACGGCACAGATTTACCGCACCGGCGGGCTGGAGATCAACGATGACACCAAGCAGGTGACGGTGGACGGCGTGCCGGTGGAGAAAATGACGCCCATGCAGTACAACATTCTTCTGTTTTTAACAAAAAACAAGGGGCGTGTGTTTTCCATCGAACAGATTTATGAGAATGTCTGGGGTGAGGACGCCATCAACGCGGACAACACCGTCGCGGTACATATCCGGCATATCCGGGAGAAAATCGAGATCAATCCGAAGGAACCGCGGTACCTGAAGGTGGTCTGGGGAATCGGGTATAAGGTAGAGGACTTGTAAAGAGTGTCGTCAACAGAAAGACAGATGGAGATGCTTGCATCGCCAGATGTCTTCCTGTTAGACGACTCTTTACAAGAACGAAGAGATTAGCAGATGGAGGAGCTCGCATGAAAAAGAAAAAATTCTACACCATTCCGGCGAAGATCATTGTCATCGCCGTTTTATCCGCATCCTCCTTTCTGGCCGGGCTTGCCGGCATGCGTCTTCTTCAGGGACACTGGATCGGCATGACGATGCCGGACATGGCCCGGATGTCGGATTATGAGAACAGTTCTGAGGCGGCCAATTATCTTTACCGGGAGGGGAGCACCATCCTCTCCACGCTGCAGAATGAGAGTAGCTTCTGCTCCTACGGCTCCGCCTACGATGAGACGGACACGATTGATATCATGAATCTGTTCGCCGGAGTGGACAATCCGGATAAAAATCCGGAGACGACCTATACACTTGCGGAGCTGGCCTCGTTCTACGGGACGGAGGGTATTATGAGCTACGCGCTCTTGTGGATTTCTGTGACGATTTTACTATCTACGGCTGTGATCCGTCTGCCGGCTGCATCTACACGGTTGATATCACATCGGACGGAAACACTTCCCTCAGCATGGCCGGTTTTGAGGAGGACGATACGCCGGAGGAGGAAACGGAAGCGGATGTGACAGATGAAGCGTATGATGAGACGGAATCGAATGCGACAGACGGAGCGTATGATGAGACCGAAGTGTTCGTCGATTATACGGACGATTACGATGTGCTGGAGAGCGAGGGGATGGGATCGGATGCCACGGAGGTCGGCACAATTTCAGTGGAAATCTACAGCGTGTCGGATGAACTCTACGAGACAATTACAAGCGACTGGGAGGTCAGTGTATACGGGAATTCGGACAATGTGTTATACAATAACGGGATTAAAATTGAGGAGGAGTATGGCCTGATGACTGCTGCGGGGTTCACGCTGGTAGATTATGTTGTGTCGGAAGCGGATCCCGTGAGCCTCTGGGACTGCTATTTCCAGCTGCTCTCAGCGGCGCAGCAGCTAAACAGTTATCTCTCCGGAACGGAGGAGACCAACGCCCTGCTCTATGTCCGCAACATTTCCACCGACACAGTCTACACGAATGTCGACGAATGGAAAAACCGCAGCATTGATCAGGTGGAGGCGCTGTATCTTGCGGATACGGAAGCCACCGGCACCGGGACTTATTATTACTGTAAGGAGACGGAAAACGCACAGGAGACTACCGTCTCCCTCATGGGCGAGGTGGACAGTCTGGAGACTTACGGGCAGCTGCTTTTGTCGGAGCTTCGCTCCGCCGGTTCCGGCTATTATGAGATTTTTCTCGGACTGGACACCAACTATCCTCTTCGCACATCCTCCTCTTACACAACGATGCGGGAGTTTGAGGAGTGGAATCAGAGCAATCTCTTTTATCCGTTCAATACGGTGCTGATGTTTGTTGTCATGCTGGGGCTCACCGCCCTGATGCTGGTTTTCGCTGTGCGGCAGACCGGCCGCGCGGCGGAGGATGAGGAGATTCATCCGGCGGGGATGGATCGCTTCCCGCTGGAGCTTATGATGCTCGGAGACCTGCTGCTGTGGTTTTTCCTCGCCTGCTGGCTGACGAATGCGGCATCGTTTGTGTATACAGATGTCATATACTCCTCCTCCGCATATTTTACGGACTCCGTTTTCAGTGGTGCTGCTGCGGCTGCTCTCTGCGCCATCCTGCTTGCGTGGGAGCTGAAGCGGTACGGGCGGCGCGTGAAGGAGAAGTCCGTCGGCGGCAGCCTGATCGAAATGCTGGTGCGATGGGTTCGAAAGACGGTAGAAAATGCCAGAAAAGCGGCCAGAGAAGGACATCGGGCGGGGGCGCTGATCCGGCCGGTGATTGCCTGTTATCTGGGCTTTGTGGCGGTTCAGTTTATTTTTCTGTTTTTTGCTCTGCGCGGCTGGTATCTGACCTACCGGATGCCGCAGACGATGATTTTGCTTTTGATTCTCCTTGTCTTTGATGTTTTTGTCCTGCTTCGTTTGGTTCGCCGGGCGATCGAGCGGGAACAGATCCGGACGGGGATGGAGGAGATCGCCCGCGGCAATCTGGATTATCAGGTGGACGCGGAGAATTTTACGGAAGAAAACCGCGGTACGGCGGAGACACTGAACCGTGTGCGGGAGGGAGTGAAGCAGGCGGTGGAGACGGAGATGAAGAGTGAGCGCTTAAAGACGGATCTCATCACAAATGTTTCCCACGATATCAAGACGCCGCTGACCTCCATCATCAACTATGTGGATATCCTGAAGCGCGAGAATTTTGAGGATGAGCGGATTGCGGGATACATCGATGTCCTTGACCGCAAATCCCAGCGGATGAAGCAGCTGACGGAGGATCTGGTGGAGGCCGCCAAGATCAGCTCCGGAGTCATCAATCTGGATATGCAGGTGATCAATCTGAAACAGCTGCTTCTGCAGGCGATCGGCGAGATGGAGGAAAAGTTCGATGCGCGGAACCTTACGATCATCACGGATCTGCCGGAGGGGGATATGCACATCCGGGCAGACGGGCGGCGGATGTACCGCGTCATTGAAAATCTTCTGAATAACGCGGCAAAATATTCCATGCCGGGCTCGCGGGTTTATATCAGCGGGGAGAACCGGCACAGGAAGGTCGTTTTCACGATCAAAAACATGTCCGAATATCCGTTGAATCTCAGCGCGGAGGAGATGACAGAGCGGTTTGTCCGCGGCGATGTCTCCCGGACGACGGAGGGAAGCGGCCTGGGACTGGAGATCGCGAAAAATCTGACCACAATGCAGGGCGGCGAGCTTTGGATTTACCTGGACGGCGACCTGTTTAAGGTGACGGTGAGCTTTTCTGAAATGACAGCATGAGACTTCGGGTATCTGTTCAGAATATATATTGCCCTCCGGGCGGAGAATTCTCCGCTCGGAGTTTTTAGGTTAAGGTAAAATTGAAACCGGATGGTCTGTCATGTTTGACTATCTGCAAAATCGCAGGAATTTCTGAATATTCGGGTTGGCGTTTTCCTTTGACCAGATGGCGCAGAGTCGGGTTGAATACTGAAATTCCGGTACATTCAGAATTTTGCTGTAGTTTTGTGTGTCCTGCACAACGATTCTGGGCCAGATGGCGATTCCCTGATTCAGAGATAAGTTTACAATCACAGTGTCCAGATTGTTAACATATGAAACATTTTTGAAATATGGACTGATGGATTCATGGACATGATCCATCCAATGACTGGGAGGAAAATTGGATACGATTAAGGTCTCGTCTTTAAAGTCTTTCATGGATAGATTTTCATGTTTGGCAATATCTGAATCCAGACCGCTCACCAGGCACATAGGTTCGATTGAGATCGTGCGTACCTCCAGAGCATTGTTTTCAATGGTATCATACGGATACACGAGAATGGCAATATCTGCTTCATTGCGAAGAAGAGTATCAATCTCCTGACCGGTGTCTACATGGCTCAGATGACAGGACACAGTCGGATAATTCATAATAAATTTCTGATATATATCCCGGATGCCCTGAGTATACATGGGGGATCCTATGATGTCCAGTTTTGCGTTATGGTCTGTGTCTGTTCCGGAGATTCGTCTTTCGAGAGACATAATGTGTGTAATGATCTGTTTACCTTCGGTATATAGAAGCTGTCCCTGCGGGGTCAGATTGACATAGTGTCGGTTGCGCTCTAACAGCTGTACACCGAGGGAATTTTCCAGGGCGGAAACATGGCGGCTTAAGGACGATTATGTGGTAAACAGTGCCTGCGCTGCTTTTGTAAAGCTTCCTGTCTCTGCAATTGTGATGAAACTTTCCAAATGAGTAAGGTTCAAGAAAATCCCTCCCTTAAATTGCTTCCGGATATATTCATTATGCAATAAAAGCAACTGAGAACGCACAGAGCGGATAACCGCTTGCTGAATTGTTTGGTATTATAGCACAAAAGGGACGCCTTTTGCAACAGAACTTTATACACATTTCCGATTTCCCTGAGAAGCTGGAGCGGCCGAAACAGTGTATGGGAATATCAGGAGAGCAGAAAGGAGGGAGATTATGAATGGCAATGCAGATGTCTACAAATTCGAGAACATTCCGGATTTGACGGCTGCACAGAAAAAAAGCCCATTCGCGGAATTTTACTATGATCCGATAATACCGCCGAAACCGGAAATTCTGGCTGTTCTGGGAGAGGAACAGATGCCTGTGGAGGAAGCGGTAGATTTCTCACAAATTGAACGCCTGTTCGGAACAGAGGGGGATTCTCTCTGTAACGGGTGGTGTATCTTGCCGGATGGAACAGGATTTTCTCATGTGCGTATCGAGATGCCGAAGGTGACACCGGAAGTGGAAGAATGGTGGCATAAATGGTCGATGGATCCGGATTATGATTATTTGAATTATCGGATCTGGATGCCCAGTCTGCATCTTAGTCATGCGATGCCGATTGTGGAGAATCTGGGATGGGGAATGTCCAGGATACAGATGTTTCAGCCGATTTTCCCGCAAATGATGAATCTTTCGGCTTTGCCGTCAGAGTTAGATTCCCGTTTTTTCGGAGTGATTGGATCCTCAGGGTATTCTACATTGCTGAAAGGTTCGTCGGAGGTGGAGTATACCGCATTGATCAGCTGTTTGAAACGACTGGGCGAAGGCTTACAGGTGCAGGCAGTCGGTTATATGGGAATGAAGTGGGAAGGCAATGGACTGGTGAAGGCTCATGATGCCGATCCGGAGAGGACGTGTCTTTTTGTTACACATAATGCTTATGAGTTCACAAGAAAGGCAGATCTGGCACCTCGGTTGTATGAATTTGCAAACCCGCTTCCGAATCAGGGATTACACCCGAATGTCAGGCCACCGGTTATGACTATGGGAGAGATACCCAAAACGGCGTAATATGCGAAAGGAGCAAAGCGATGGAGTATCAAAATTTATTCCGGCCGATGCAGATTGGATCGCTTACTTATAAAAACCGTATTGTCAGTGCACCGATGGTGTTTGGCCTTGTTTCATTGAATCCGATGATGAGGGAAAGCGCACAGGAAAAGCTGGCTCAGCGCGCCCGCGGGGGAGCCGCGGCGGTGATCGTCGGAGAAGTAGATGTCAACTTCACTGATGCGAACCGTGTTCCGGTACCGCCCTGTGATTTTACTAATTATGAGTCGGACGAGTTTCGTATTATCAGCAGTATTGCAGATACGATTCACACAAATGGAGCTTTGGCGATTATGGAACTGAATCATCCCGGGTCGGAGAAAGATCCGTATCCGGGACAGAAAAACCCTGTGGGACCGGTTGGATTTGTAAAGCCGAATGGTGTGCAGGTAGAGGTCCTCGATCAGGCGGAGATGGATCGAATTGTTGAAGAATTTGCTGTATGTGCGAAATATATGGTTCATGCGGGGTTTGACGGAATTCTGGTTCATGGAGGACATGGGTTTTTGTTTACCCAGTTTCTCTCAAAGGTGACAAATACCCGAACAGATATGTTTGGCGGCAGTCTGGAGAATCGGGCACGGTTTCCGATTCAGATTCTGAAGGCAATTCGGGACGCGATTGGCCCTGACCATACGCTGGATCTCCGGATTAGTGTTGAAACGGGTCCGGATGGCGGTGTTACT
>JAJQBV010000083.1 GCA_021203115.1 Clostridiales bacterium
CATTTACGGAGCAGTTTCAGAGAGGGTATTCCGGATTCGCGCGGTTCACGGAGATACTGTCCGTTGAGCCGGAGATTCAGGACGCTCCGGATGCAGAACCGTTTACGGATGTGCGGGGAGATATCGAATTCGACGATGTGACCTTCCACTACTCGGAGAGTGACCAGTTGGCCTTAAACCATGTAAACCTTTCCGTGAAGGCAGGAGAGTATGTGGCGCTGGTCGGCAGCTCCGGCGTCGGGAAGAGCACGCTCTGCAGCCTGATTCCACGGTTTTATGATGTGGCGGGCGGCAGCGTCCGAATTGACGGGAAGGACGTCCGTTCGCTGAAGCAGAAAGATTTGCGGGGGCACATCGGTATTGTCCAGCAGGATGTCTATCTCTTTGCCGGAACTATCGCGGAGAATATCAGCTACGGGCGCCCCGGTGCTTCGCGCGAGGAGATCATTGAGGCCGCGAAAAATGCAAACGCCCACGATTTTATCATGGGATTTCCGGACGGATATGATACGGATATCGGCCAGCGCGGCGTAAAGCTCTCCGGCGGACAGAAGCAGCGGCTTTCCATCGCACGGGTCTTCTTGAAAAATCCGCCGATCCTGATTTTTGATGAGGCGACCTCGGCGCTGGACAATGAGAGTGAGAAAGTTGTGCAGGATTCGCTGGAGAAACTGGCAAAGAACCGCACCACGTTTGTCATTGCCCACCGTCTCTCCACGATACGGAATGCACAGCGGATTCTCGTCCTCACCGATCACGGGATAGAGGAGAGCGGAACGCATCAGGAGCTGATGAAAAAGGGCGGAGCGTACAAAAAGCTGTACGAACTGCAGTGGTCGTAAGGTTTGCAAAAGAGGGGGCGGTGTGTTCCACGATTCGTAGAATAAGGAGTTGACTTTTTCGGGATTGAGGACTACACTGCCTTTGTGGTTAAATAATTCAATATATATAGATAGAAAGAAGGAATCAGAATGACAAAGATTGATATTATCTCAGGTTTTCTCGGCGCTGGAAAGACGACGCTGATCAAGAAGCTGCTGGAGGAGGTTTTCTCCGGTGAGCAGGTTGTCCTGGTGGAGAATGAGTACGGCGAGGTCGGCATCGACAGCGGCTTTTTAAAGGACGCAGGTGTGGAGATCCGGGAACTGAATTCCGGCTGTATTTGCTGCACGCTGGTCGGAGATTTTAATAAGAGCTTAAAGGAAGTGATCGATACGTATCATCCGGACCGCATCCTGATCGAGCCCTCAGGTGTCGGAAAGCTTTCCGATGTCATGACCTCCGTGAAGAAGATGGAGGAGGAGTACCCGGATGTGAAGCTGAATGCGCTGGTGACCGTGGCGAACGCCATGAAGGCCGCGAAGCAGATGAAGGCGTTCGGCGAGTTCTTTAACAATCAGATTGAAAATGCGACAACGATCGTTTTGAGTCGCACCCAGAGTGCAAAACCGGCGCAGCTGGAGCTGTGTGTGAAAATGATTCAGGAGCTGAATCCGAAAGCGGCGGTCATCACCACGCCGTGGGACGAGATCAGCGGAGACCAGATCATAAAGGTCGTCGAGGGACAGAAATCCTTTATGGAGGAAATGATGGCCGAGTTCGAGATGAGCCATGAGCATGATCATGAACACGAGCATCACCACGACCACGATCATGAAGGACACGAGCATCACCACGACCACGATCATGAGGGGCATGAGCATCACCACGACCATGACCACGAGGGACATGAGCACCATCATGATCATGATCACGAGTGCTGCTGCCATGATCATGACCATCATCATGCGGATGGGATCTTTGATAGCTGGGGCAGGGAGACGCCGCACAAATTTACGAGAGAGACGATTGAGAATATCCTGAAGATCTTCTGCGATACGGAGGATTACGGCACCATTCTCCGCGCGAAAGGCATGGTCCCGGCTGAGGACGGCACATGGGTCTACTTTGACATGGTGCCCGGCGAGTATGAGCTGCGCACCGGCGAGCCGGATTACACCGGACGCCTCTGCGTTATTGGCACGGATCTGGATGATGCAAAGCTCGAGACTTTATTCGGGTTATAAAAAGGAGATACAATGGATATACCGGTATATTTATTTACGGGATTCATGGACAGCGGCAAGACCTCTCTGGTCACGCAGACGCTTCTGGAGAATGACTTCGGCGTCGGCGCCCGCACGCTGATTATCGCCTGCGAGGACGGTGACGAGGAGTATGATGAGGAGAAGCTTGCTGCGAAGCGGGCTACTGTCATCGGCGTGGACTCTGAGGAGGATTTCAACGCGGCGTTTTTGCGGGATTGTGACGCGGCCATGAAGCCGGATCAGGTTTTTATTGAGTACAACGGCACACTGGAGGCGGCGAAGCTCATGGAGATGCCGCTGCAGAAGGGATGGCAGATCGTTCAGGTGCTGACCACGGTGGACGCCTCGACCTACGAATTGTATTTGCAGAATATGCGCCCGATGATGATGGAGCAGGTGTTTGCCTCGGATGTCGTGATTTTCAATCGCTGCACGGATGAGACGCCGAAAGGGAAGTTCCGGAGAACCGTCAAGACATACAACCGCAAGGCACAGATTGTCAATGAGCGGGATGACGGCACCATCGATCAGAAAGACATGGAGGATCTGCCCTATGATTTGAATCAGGATGTGATT
>JAJQBV010000042.1 GCA_021203115.1 Clostridiales bacterium
GGGTCGTGAATCGTAACATACCACTCACGACTCCAGCTCCTCCGTCAGAAGGGCAATCTCATCAATGATCTCACCGATATAGGCGATTGTGTCCATGAGCGGTTTCTCTGATTTCAGATCCACCCCGGCGGCCGCCGCAAACTCCTCCGGCGACAGTGTGCCGCCCGCCGTCAGCGCCTTTTTCCAGTCTGCCAGCGCCGCATCGCCCTCTGTCTCGATCCGTCGGCACATCTGTGTCCCGATGGTGAGGCCGGCAGAGTAGACATAGGAATAGAGCTGCATATAGTAATGCGGCTGACGCATCCATGTAAGCTCCGCGCCCTCCGTGATCTCAACCTCGCCGCCCCAGAACTGCTCCAGCGTTTCCCGCATGATCCGGTTTAAGGTCTCCGCCTGCACGCTGCCGCCCGCATCGACAATTTTATATACTTCACGCTGATACGCCGCCTCCAGCAGATGCGTCACAAAATTGTGATAGTAGGTGTTGGAGATCATGCAGGAGAGCACCCATCGGCGGAACCGCTTATCCGGGTTCGTTTTTAACAGATAGTGTGCCATGATAATCTCATTGGTCGTGGACGGAGCCTCCACGATAAAATCCTGATCATAGGTGTCAAACCAGGACTGATTCGCCGAGGCAAGGCGGAAATGTCCCGCATGTCCCAGCTCATGCGCCAGCGTCAGCACATCCGACATCCGCTCATTCCATGTCAATAAAATATAGGAATTTTTCCGGTACGGGGAGGCGCAGAATCCGCCGGTCTCCTTGCCCTGATTCCGGGCAAAATCCACCCACCGGTCACGAAACGCCTCGTGTACCATCGCCACATAATCCTCTCCCAGCGGGGACAAACCCTTTGCCAGATAATCCTCCGCCTCCGCAATGGTGATTTTCGGATTATAGTCACTGTCAATCGGAAGCTTTAAGTCCGCATAGGTCATTTTATCCAGATGGTGTACCCGCTGCACCAGCTTCGCATACCGCCGCATGTGGGGCGCCAGATGCTCCATGATCAGATCGATCTGGCGATCGTAGATCTCACGGGAGACCTTCTGTCCGAAAAGCAGGCTGTCAAACACGGAATCAAAGCCGCGCAGATCCGCTATCGTTTTTTCTTTCTGCACCTGCGTGTTATAAATCGCCGCCGTGATATTCTCGTACTGCCTCAGCTTGTCCGAAAAGGCGCGAAATGCTTCGCGGCGGACATTCGTCCGCGCATCATACTCATAATCATCCTCGAAGAGGGAGTATCCCAGCGGGTATTCCGCTCCGTCTGCCGCGAACGGCTCAAACTTCATGTCCGTCAGCTTTACCACATGGTAGAGCTCATAAGGCGCCTCCAGCGTCGCCGCGAGCCTGGTCAGGGCCTCCTCAGTCTTTGCGTCAAGCCGGTGCGGCTTTTTCCGCAGAATCTCCGCCAGATAGTGACTGTTGGATGTCGTCATCTCCATGGCCGCCCGAAGCAGAGACTCGTCCGCCTCCGAGAGTTCACTCTCAATAAAGTCAAACTCTCCCGCCATCTGCGCCTGCTCCCGCTGAATCATCGACTGGCGCTCCTGAAGCTCTGAGTCGTAGTAATCCACTGCCGCTGCCAGACCGCAGTAATTGCCCACGAGATCCATCTTCTCCGCCAGAGCCTGCCACGCATCCAGACACGCGTTGATCCGCTCCGGCGTAGTCAGCTTCCCTTTGTAATCCTCTACGATCCGGGCACACATACGCTTTGACTCCTCGTGGTCCGTCCGCATGTCCTCCTCCGTCGCGTACAGATGGGTCAGATCCCATGTAAGCGCAGCCGGAACCTCTTTTCTTTTCGGTAAATCCATAACATATTCCTCTCTTTCCAATCAATTCTTGTATGGATAGTAATCAAATATTCCCTGAATCACATCCGTGATTTCCATAATCATTTCCATACTGATCTCTCCTCTTTTCCGATAACCGCGCACCCGCAGGTCCAGCATCCGCAACTGCTCACATTCCACAAGCCCCCTTATTTCTCCCGTCTCCACGTAAACGTGCAGTGGGCCGGGTGTCGATTTTGAACGCACCGGACAGACGATTACCTCCTCCGTTCGATTGAAATAATTTTTGCTCACAACCAATACCGGGAAGGAAATTCCTTCAACAGACAAAATATCTCCCTGTGAAATCTCAAACAAAAGCTACCACACCTCTCTTCCTACAGACTCACCCCATGAAATCTCATTATCAAGGTTCAACTCACCGTCATACTCTGCCGCACGTTCTTCTAACGTCTTATGCTTACATGTCTTAGAAAGAACGATATCACCATCAACGATTTTTATATTCAGATATTCATTCAAATGAATTCCCAGTGTATCCAACAAATCCTTAGAAAAGCGAATTCCCTGACCATTCCCCCATGATTTTACCTGAGTTACCATATTGACCTCCTGTTTAATTTTAGTATATACAAAGTATATACCCGTCAATGGTGAATTACAAGTGGTTTAATAGGATTTTTACTCAAAATGACAACTGCCTTACTTGCAGATGTGATCAGTCAAGAAAACCGGACATCTCTGCCCGGTCTGTTTTGTCCTGATTTAATTATGAAAAATATTTGTCTGATTCTAAATAATTACAAATAAAAATGCCCAGTTCCGGAATCGAACCAGAGACACGAGGATT
>JAJQBV010000239.1 GCA_021203115.1 Clostridiales bacterium
TGTAAATGCATTGTTGGTAAATTACAAGAGTCCAAAAGAGCAGGTGAAGAAAATTAAGGAATTTGGTGCGAATTCTATTTATATGATTACAATTATTTTTTCCATAGGTATTTTAGCAGGTATTACCAGCGGTACGGGAATGATAGTAGATCTTGCGAATGCTCTGTTGAATGTTTTACCGAGCGGATTTGAAGTTGTTTTGTTGCCGGTGATTTCAATCATCAGTTTCCCTATGACAGTTGTGCTTGGAAGCGATACGGTTTACGCGGTTATTGCTCCGCTGCTTGTGAATATTACCGGAACATATGGTGCATCTACGCTACAGGTTGCACAGGCTATTATAATCGGCGCTACCGTATCGGCAAACTTTTCATTTTGTAATCCGGCACCGTATCTTTGCCTCGGAATGGCGGGCGTGGAAATGAGAGACCACCTGAAGCATTCGTTTTTGTGGGGATGGATTGTTTGTATCGTTTTGGCGTTAATTGCAATTGTGACGGGTATGTATATGGTTTAAATACTAACAAATGATAGATGAGATAATCAGACAGTGAAAATGTTTGAAGTAATAGGTCTTCTGTGATAAAAGCGAAATCATGGAAGACCTATTATAGTTGTAGAAATAAGCATTTTATGATTGATGTGAGCGAAAATAACTTATCCTTGACAAGTCTCTGCAATTCCGATATGCTTTGATTGTTGAAATTTGTTTGAATATCAAAGTAAATGATGAAAAGGTGAGGGTAAGCGATGGCGATGTTTGAGAATCTCAAAAAGAAAGTGAATATCCCGATTCCCGGCATAGGGAAATCAGCGGATAAAACCGAAGGCGGCTCAGGAAAGTACGAGGAGGCGGTTGCGAGGCCACAGAATAAAGTGCGTCCCTGCAAGAAATGCGGGGCTTCCATTACCGGCCGTGAGGTAAGAGAAAATTATTACATCTGTCCGTACTGCGGCGGATATTACCGTGTCCATGCGTACCGCAGAATCGAGATGATTATCGATAAGGGAACGTTTGAAGAGTGGGACAGCGATATGCCGATCGTGGATCCTCTGGATTTTCCGGACTATAAAGAGAAAGTACAGGCAGCGCGGGAAAAGACAAACCTCAATGAGGCGGTGGTTACCGGCCGCGGAAAAATCAATGGCTACGACACAGTCATCGGCGTCTGCGATAACCGGTATCTGATGAGCAGCATGGGTCACAATATGGGTGAAAAGATTGCGAGGGCAGTGGAGCGTGCGACAAAGGATCGCCTTCCGGTGATTATCTATGCGGCTTCCGGCGGAGCCCGGATGCAGGAGGGAATAATCTCGCTGATGCAGATGGCGAAGACATCCGCGGCGTTAAAACGTCATTCGGAGGCGGGACTTCTGTTTATCAGTTTTCTGACGGAGCCAACGACCGGCGGTGTGACGGCCAGCTTTGCGATGCTTGGAGATATTATTCTCGCGGAGCCCGGCGCATTGATCGGCTTTGCGGGTCCGCGCGTGATCGAGCAGACGATCGGACAGAAATTGCCGGAGGGTTTTCAGCGCGCAGAGTTTCAGCAGGATCACGGTTTTGTCGATTGCATTGTAGAGCGGAAGGATCAGAAGGAAGTGCTTGGGAATCTTCTGCGTTTGCACAGTGAGGAACATAGCTGGCAGCGCTGGAACGAAGAGGAGATGAGTCGGCCGGATCCGAAAGAGTTCTTTGCCCGAGCTGCGATAAATCTTCCGGTCGGTGAGCCCGAAAAAGCGAAGAGCCGGCGCGCACCGTTTTCCGGAGAGATGAGCCAGAAAGTGCTGAATAAAATTACCGGACGCCATCATGAGCCGTGGGATGTGGTTCATCAGTCAAGAAAGGTCGGCCCCCCTACATCCATTCCTAATAGGGAGACAATATACGGTGAATTCATGGAATTGCACGGAGACCGGTATTTCGGGGATGATGAGGCAATTGTCGGCGGCATCGCATCCTACTGCGGGATGCCTGTCACGGTAATCGGTCAGGAGCGCGGTAGAGATTCTCAGGACAGCATCAAGCGCAAATTCGGTATGCCGTCGCCGGAGGGCTACCGCAAGGCGCTGCGCCTGATGAAGCAGGCAGAAAAGTTTAACCGTCCGATCATTTGTTTTGTGGATACTCCGGGTGCATATCCGGGTATGGAGGCCGAGGAGAGAGGCCAGGGTGAGGCGATCGCGCGCAATCTGTTTGAGATGTCGGATCTCACGGTGCCGGTTTTAAGCATTATCATCGGTCAGGGAGGAAGCGGCGGTGCCCTTGCGCTCGCGGTTGCCAATGAAGTGTGGATGATGGAGAACGCTACCTACTCGATCCTGTCGCCGGAAGGTTTTGCATCTATTTTATGGAAGGATTCCAAAAAGGCAGATGAAGCGGCGAAGGTGATGAAGATCACAGCGGAGGATCTCTATAAGCTTGGAACGATCGAGCGGATTATTGTCGAGGACGAGCCGGCATCCGCGGAGAATCTGCCGCAGCTTTGTGAGATTATCGACGGGCATATGAGAAGTTTTTTTACTTCTTGTGTTCAGAAGACACCGGAGGAGCTGGCGGCGCAGCGGTATGACCGTTTCCGAAACTGTTAAGTCCTACGAGAATAATATAGATTGTTT
>JAJQBV010000173.1 GCA_021203115.1 Clostridiales bacterium
TTGGAGGTTCAGATGCTGGGATGCGCGGTTGGGGAGTATCGGGTGTATTTGCTGCATCGTTCGGGTGAGGAGACAGCTTTTTCTGTGGAAGGAGTTCCGATAGGAGATCTCCGTGTCCGGAGCGGATTCGGAAAAGAGGTTTTTCTGTTCCCGGCGGAGAATATCGGGGAAAGTACCTATCGCCTGAGCGATTTTTGCGGGTTGTATCTCTCGATGGGCGAGGCAGGGTTTGTTGCCAGCCAGTGGGATGATGGGGAATTAGACTGGGGGAGTTTTCATATATACAAACGTCCGGACACTTCCGGAACGGACAGAACGGATGACGGGCAGACGAATGATGACAGTATCGGGTTCGGAGAGGACAAAAAGAATGCGGAAGATGGGCAAAAAAGCATCGGTGTTGCAGAGGATAAATCAGACCAGAATGAAGAAAAGAAGACAGGGGGTGTGACAACAGGCGCAGACGACCAGCCGCAGCCGAATCCGCCGGAGGTACAGGCCACCCAGACAGCGGCTGCCGCAGATTTCTCTCCGTATGTGACCGCGTGGGAGAAACAGTGGCAGCGATTCTGCGCACGGCATCCGGTTTTCTGCCCGTTCGACGAGGCGCAGGATATCTATGCGGTGAAGGCGGACCTGCGTGATCTGCGGAGTTTGCCGAAACAATATTGGCAATTAGCAAACAACAGCTTTCTCCTCCACGGATATTTTAATTATAAGTACATTCTCTTCGGCTGTGTGAACGGTGAAAAGAAAAAATGGTTTGTGGCCGTTCCGGGGGTGTTTCAGAATCAGGAGCAGATGCTGGCCGGAATCTTCGGATTTCCCGATTTTCGCACGAAACATGTGACAAAGCAGAAGAGCGGAGAATTCGGATTCTGGTACCGGTATCTTGATAAATTATGATATTTCGTATATCATAAAACCACCTGAAAACAGACGGAGAATTAGGATGCAGCAGGATAAATATATGAAGGAAGCGATCCGGCAGGCCAAAAAAGCCTACGCGCTGGGGGAGGTTCCCATTGGCTGCGTGATCGTGTATGAGGACCGGATTATCGCGCGCGGGTACAACCGGAGAAATACGGACAAAAATACGCTGTCCCACGCGGAGATCACGGCAATCCGGAGGGCAAGCAAAAAGATGGGAGACTGGCGGCTGGAGGGGTGTACGATGTATGTCACCTTAGAGCCCTGTCAGATGTGCGCCGGCGCGCTGGTGCAATCCCGTATTGACCGAGTGGTGATCGGGACGATGAACCCGAAAGCGGGCTGCGCGGGCTCCGTTTTAAATCTGCTCCAGATGGCAGAGTTTAACCATCAGGTGGAGATTGAGCGCGGTGTTTGCAGGGAGGAGTGCGCTGATCTGCTGCAGCGGTTTTTCGTTGAGCTGCGGGAGCGGAACCGGCGGGAAAAAGAGAATAAAAATAACCCGGCCGACGAGTGTTCCTAAGAATAATCTGTAGTTGAGCTTAGACACCGCCGATACAGATGTCAGACATCTGCACTCCTTTCGGAACCGGGTTATTATTAAGGTTGAATTTCGATCGGCCCGTTTTGGGCGATATAGTGATATCTGCCGTCCTCTCCCTGATACACTTCCAGATTGCAGGGAACATTCTGAGACGGATCCGGATGATTTTTCCAGAGCTCATACAGCTTCGGGAGGAAGACGGGCCACTGGCTGGCCTCATAGTCCTCATGGTCTGTCGCCCAGTTGGGTGTCGGCCGGTAATCCGGGTTTTCTTTCAGCATATCCAGAACAAAGCCGGGCGGCATGGAGCATCTGGAGTTTGCCACCGTCGCCGTGATGTGGAGGAGGCCGCCCTCGCAGTCTTCCCACATATGTACGGTGGAGTCCACGAATTCCCCGATGTCATTGAAAACGCCCTCGCAGAGGACATGCTTTAAACAGGTCGTAAACGGGAAAAAGTCATCCAGAGCCAGGCGGTGGATCTGTACACCCTCGCCGCCGAAGACCGGAATCCCCCGTCCGACCGTTTCCGCAATCATGTGAACGGAGTTCTCAAAGCCGACCTCCGCCGGAGATTTGATCCATGTGAACTTTTTGTGCGAGCCCGGCGCCCAGAGATAATAGCCCTTGTCCATGTTTGCCCAGAACCAGTCCAGCATTTCGGCGGTGACGCCCGGAAGAAAATGCTGCTTCTGGGAGGGGAGCTCGTATCCTTTTGCGATCGCTTCCGGCGTCAGCCGCAGGGCGGGAAGGAGCGGATCCGGCTTTGCCGGAGGCTCGAAGGGGAGCAGGTCGATGTGAATATTGTCCCGGACAGGCTGATAGGTCTGACCGGCGTTCGGTGTATATGTGACAGCGTCTGACATAGTGTACCCCCATAAAATAGTATGAGATTATTATAAGTGTGTGCGCGTGCGCCGTCAATAAAAAACGCCTGCTGTTTCGTATCACAGCAGGCGTTTCAGCTGAGACGGTGGGATTCGAACCCACGATCCCAAAAAGTACTACCTGATTTCGAGTCAGGACCGTTATGACCGCTTCGATACGTCTCCATGGCTCAATATTATAATCGGATTTTACGGAGGCGTCAATTCTTTTTTAAATTGAATTTTCCGCATCTTTCCGGCGAATTATTCCGATCAGGCATGAATAAAAAAATCTGTTCGCTGTACATGACGCTGCAGTGAAGATATAATAATGTAAAAGAACCGATTCATTTCACTATCATTTTATGGAGGAGGAAGACATATGGATGCACCGAAAGTAAAAGTTTCCGAGGAAGGGAAAAAGCGCAGCTATTACAAGTATTATCTGAAGGACATTGCAGAAGTCCCGGCTGAGAAGCAGAAGATTCTGGAGAACCCGAAGGGTGATCCGGCAGACGCGCTTCGCATTGAGGACCGAAACCGGATCTTTGAGCCGGGCTATCTGGCGGGAGAGGCCGGTTATTATCTGTTGGAGAACGGCACCGCAGTGGTGGCGAACAAGACAGATTTCCCGGGCTCGAAGGGTGAGATGCTTCAGTGGTGGTTCGCATGGCACGGTGTGGAGCCGACCCGTTATGCGATCTGGGATCCGCATGACCACCATGGGCTGGAGGTCAGCGATGAGGATCGTGCAAAGATGATCGACCCGAATCTGACACCTGCGCAGAAGTGCGCCGGTATTCATCACACGGTTTACGAGTCGCTTGTGCCGGGCGAAAAGCCGGATCACATCGAGATTGACTTCAGAGATCCGGGTGAGATGGGCTTTGATACATCCAAGATTTTCACGGAGAACTGCTCTTTTATCGTCTGCGCCAATACCGGCTTGGAAGCGCCGGACGGGAGTATGGTTCCGGTGGTGATGATGCACATGGCCAGAGATACGGAGGATGGATGCGAGCTGCGCAGCCGCTTCTGGATGGGATATCACATCATCGACGGTGAGCCCAAAAAGCTGCTGCCGGACGGAATCGAGTTCCCGGAGCCGATACTGAAAGCGCTTCTGGCGCACAATTTCCTGGAGTATACGAATCTGTCTACCATCCTGCCGTCGGTCTACGCGGAGGAGAAGGATAACTGGGCATGATTATAGCTGCGGCAGCAGAACAGAATGCCATATAAGGAATGGCATGTAATGAACCACACAAAAATCCCCGGAATGCAGCAGGTGCATTTCGGGGATTTCTGAATACAGCTTTAAAATCTATGCCGGTGCTGAAAACACATTTGTTTTACGCCCAGTTGTCTTTCTCCTCCTCATAGATGGAGGGAAGGATCGCAGCCAGATTGGCGAACTCTTTTACATTATGGTGCAGGAGGCAGAGCGGTCCGGCGGCCGGAATCTTTACGTCGTCCGGGATGCACTTTACTGCTTTGCCGTCGATGATCTGCCATCCGAACCAGAATCTGGAGCGAAGGATGGAACCGCCCTTGGCGGGACGGAGGAAATGGGTCATCACAACGGGAACATCCGGCGTCTCATCATTGCCGATGATCTGTACATTGGCGCAGACCAGCGCGTTGCATGCCTCGGTGTCTACCTTGCTCTCGTCATAACCCATTTTGGACGGACGTTCAAAGGCGATGCGCAGCAGGTCGGTCTGGCCGAGTCCGATGTCCTCCCAGATATTGTGGACGCTGCCCCAATGGCGCTCGCGCATGGAGAGGCTCATATCCAGAGCTTTCGCTGGGTCATCCAGATAGACATCGTAGTGATCCTCGTTGTCCCAGCAGGCATAGCGGAGACGGTCGATGGGATGCCATGCGAACCACCAGTCCATCATCTCGCCGGTCACGCCGGGGAAAAATGTCTTGTTGGCGATGAGCGCGGTGCCGTCCTCCAGCTGCCACCAGCCGAACTCGCCCGGAAGGTCGCCGGGAAGGAAGAGGTCGTTGCGGTTCTGAATGCGCAGAGCCAGAGAATTGTCCAGCGGCTCCGGAGTGATCATGTCGTATTTTTCCTGCGGTGCAGCGGCAAGATCCTGCGCGTAATATTTGTAGTAGCTTTTTTCACGGTCCTTTAAGGACGCGGGCACTTTTTTTGCCATAATACTTCTCCTCCTGTTATTTGATTAATAATGATGGTTTTAAAATCGGACACGAAAACGGTGTGCCGAATACTTACCTATATTATACAGAATGCGGGAAAATCCGGCAATAATGTACAGAGGGAAAGGTTTTTTCGTACTTATTCCGCTACGGAATGAACGGTATGCCGCCTATTCCCGGCTTCGCGTCGGCCGCAGCTCATCGATAAATTTCTGAATCTGGGGCTTCAGGTTGTTGGGATTCCACGCGCAGATGACGCCGTTCATCTGGTCGACGACGGGAATCTTGACCAGATCCGGGTTGTCGGGACAGTCAAAATATTCGTCGATGAAGAGAAGGGCGTTTTCCTGCTTCCGGAAGAGATATTTGATTTCGTAGGCGTTTCGGTAACCGGGGACGATGGTGGGTTTCACATGGTAAGGAGCCATCCGCTCCTCCAGATCCTCCCGATGCGTCTGCCGCTGCTTCTGTTCCAGTGTGGCAAAGTTCTCGTACAGTATGTCTGCCATTTTCTGGGTGGTGTTCTTTGCCAGAGGATGTGTCTGGTTCATCATGACATTTGCGTGGGAGCAGGCGGCCCACTTCCAGCACAGACCCAGATCCTCCAGAACATAGTGCTCAAAGTCGGGAACCATGATGAGGTCATACCTGCCCTCGAGCAGATCCTCCTCCAGATCGGTCATGTAGGCGCTGGCAAAACTCAGCTTGATTTCGGGGTGAGATTTTGCAAACTCCTCCTCAATCTCCCAGAGATACAGCTCCGGGCGCGCGGTATTCATGATGCCGATGTGCAGCTTTTTGTCCTCCTGATTCTGGATGGAGGCTGCCTTGATGTAGCTGTTATGCAGAGCTTTGATCTCATCGTTCCACTCGTCGTAGAGAAGCTGGCCGACCTTTGTCAGATGGATCTCACGGGTCGTCCGTATAAAAAGTGTGACTCCGAGGTCGCGCTCCAGTCGGGCGACGCTCTTGCTGACCGCAGACTGCGTCATGTTCAGATAGCCGCTGGCTTTCGCGAAGCCGCCGCACTCCGCGACGCGAAGGAATACGATGATCTGTTGGATGGTGACAGGCGCCAGTGTAAAATCCATTCCGAGTCCTCCAATCATTATTATAGTAGAAATTATACGCTCTGACGGAAGATTTTTCAACCGCATTTATTCCTGTAAGGCATAAATGAGAACGATTCATTCGTTGGACAGTTCTTTATGAAAATTTTATAATATTTTTGGAATATAATAGGGTTCGACAAAAAAGAAAGGAAGGGTAAACATGAACTCAAACAACAACACAAAGAGTAACTTTGGCAAGTGGGGCTGGTCCATGATCATCTACTGCGCGATCAGCTACTATCTTGCCGCAGCGCTCTCCACAGATGCGCTGAACTGGTTCCCCTCGGCGTTCCAGGCGTACCACGGCTGGGGCGAGAAGTTCGTCAACATGTGCAATTCCATGGCCGGTATCGGCGGATGGATCGGTGTGGCAGCGGCCATCGTTTTCAGTATCATGACGGCGAAAAGGGGCAGCCGTTTTATGGCACTGTTCGGAAATATCATCACCGGCGTTCTCTGCCTGGTCATGGCATTTACCGAATCCCAGCCGGTGTTTTTCCTGATGGTTATCTGCCTGACATTTGTGGGCGGCAACATTCAGTTGAACTGTGTACCGAACAACATTATGAACGTATGGTTCCCGAAAAAGAAGGGTCTGGCGCTGGGCTGGGCTTCCATGGGTCTGCCGATCTGCACCGCGACGATTATCGTGATCTTTTCCGCGATCGGTAATCCGGGTACCGCGTACATTATGTTGGGCATCGTTTGCTTTGCATTTGGTATTGTCTCTCTGTTCTGGGCAAAGAACACACCGGAGGAGGTTGGCTGCACACCGGATAACGAGCCGGTTGATCTGGAGGAGGCAAAGGCTCTGATGGCAAAGCAGGAAGCCGCGGCAAAGGATATGACGCTCGGCGTGATTGCGAAGGACAAGAACACATGGCTCATCGGAATCGGACACGGCCTGCTCTGGATGACCACGATCGGTCTGGTTTCGAACTTTGTGACGAAGATGGTTATGACCGGTATTGATTCCAACTTTGCGGTTATGATGCTGACTGTGGCTGCCGTGATCGGTATTGTCGGTTCCTATATCTGGGGCTGGCTGGATCAGAAGTTCTCCACCAAAATCGCGTCCATTATTTACGGCTGCTGGTATCTGATCGCACTGCTGATCATGATTTTCCAGAACGGAGCGATGGCGCTGGTTATTCTGGCTGCGATTTTTGTCGGTTTCGGCATCGGCGGCATCGGAAACCTGATCCCGTCCATCATCGGCACCTGCTTCGGCCGTTTCGGCTTCATTCAGGCGAACCGTCTGATCGCGCCGATCAACACGGCGGTTCGTTCCACTGCTCTGATCATCATCGGTGCGGTTGGCGTTGCAAACCTGAATACAGCGTACATGATTTTCTTTGCCGGTTCTGTGATCGCGATTATCATGATCTGCTTTATCAAGCCGGATGAGAAAAAGATTAAATTCAAATAAGGGATATGCGTGAATAGCAAAGCGAAAGCCGTGCGGGAGAAATGTCCTGCACGGCTTTTTGTTGAGTTTTGATTTCAAATCCGAGCATCCTGCGTTGAATCCCGACCCCAGACGTTACTTCTGCAGTTAGCTCATCCCAGGCACCCTCACGGCACACAGGAGATCCTGCTTAGGGCTGCTCCATTCCTGACCTGACCCGGTTCACAGGTTCCTGTTGCGCGAGACCCGGAAATCCACGCCACTTACAGAAGGCAGCTCTACGATCGAAAACCCGCGGCAGGATATCACCCCAACTATAGCGGATTGATGGTACAGGGCGCCGCTGCTGCCCCGGCTGCTCGGAGTCTTCAGTATACCATTGCTGCGGCTTTTATGTCAAGCATCTGTAAAAAACGAAAAAATGCCCGGAAATCACGGTCCACAACTTGTAAAACCCTATTGAATTTGCTAAAATCTTGGGAGTGGGTAACGATATATCCCGCAGAATGTGAAAGATGAAGGAGGAAGCTCGCATGAAACGAATCGGTATGCTGACCAGCGGCGGGGATTGCCAGGCTTTAAATGCGGCGATGCGCGGCGTGATGAAGGGGCTTTCCACCGGCGGTGATGAGCTGGAGATTTACGGATTTTACGATGGATACAGAGGACTGATTTACAGTGATTACAGATATCTGACAGCCCGGGACTTCTCCGGCATCCTGACCAAGGGCGGGACAATTCTCGGCACATCGCGGCAGCCGTTTAAGGAGATGCGGATACCGGATGAGAATGGTCTGGACAAGGTGGAGGCGATGAAACACACCTACCACAAGCTGAATCTGGACTGTCTGGTGATTCTCGGCGGAAACGGAACGCAGAAGACGGCCAACCTGCTTCGGGAGGAGGGGCTGAATGTCCTGCATCTGCCGAAGACGATCGACAATGATATCTGGGGGACGGACATTACGTTCGGATTCCAGAGCGCGCTGAATATCGCGACGAACACCATTGACTGTATTCACACTACGGCGGCTTCCCATAACCGGGTGTTTATTGTGGAGGTTATGGGACACAAGGTGGGCTGGCTTCCGCTTCACGCGGGGATTGCGGGCGGCGCCGACATTATCCTGATTCCGGAAATTCCGTATAAGATTGATAAGATTGTGGAGGCGGTAGACCGCAGGACGCGTCAGGGAAAGGGCTTTACGATTCTGGCGGTCGCGGAGGGCGCGATTTCCGTGGAGAACGCAAAGCTTTCCAAGAAAGAGTTTAAGGAGATGGTGCAGAGTGTGAAATACCCCTCTGTCTCCTACGAGGTGGCGGATCAGATCGGGCAGATGACCGGCCGCGAGGTGCGCGTGACGGTGCCCGGACATATGCAGCGCGGCGGCAGTCCCTGTGCGTTCGACCGGGTGCTCTGCACGCAGCTGGGCGCGGCGGCGGCGCAGGCCATTGAAGACAGGGATTTCGGTTACATGATCGGGATGGTAAACGGGCAGACGACGCGGGTTCCCTTAAGTGAGGCGGCCGGAAAGTTAAAAACCGTGGATCCGGACTGTCAGCTGGTTCAGGAGGCCAAAAAAGTAGGTATTTGTTTCGGAGACTAACAGGCGTTTCGGAAAGTGAGGAGCCGAAGATGTCATATACGGCTTTATACAGAAAGTACCGGCCGGAGGATTTCACCGATGTCCGGGGGCAGGATCACATTGTCAAAACGTTAAAAAATCAGATCAAAGCCGACCGGGTCGGCCATGCGTACCTGTTTTGCGGCACACGAGGTACGGGGAAGACGACGGTGGCGAAAATTTTTGCCAAGGCGGTCAACTGCGAGCACCCGGTGGACGGCAATCCCTGCGGGGAATGCGCCATGTGCCGCGCGATTCAGAACGGCACTTCCATGAATGTCATCGAGATTGACGCGGCTTCCAACAACGGCGTGGACGATATCCGGCAGATTCGGGAGGAGGTTGCCTACTCTCCCACGGAGGGTCGGTATAAGGCCTATATCATCGATGAGGTTCACATGCTCTCGGGTCCGGCGTTTAACGCGTTTTTAAAGACGCTGGAGGAGCCGCCGGCCTATGTGATCTTTTTGCTGGCGACGACAGAGGTTCACAAGATTCCGGTTACGATTCTATCCCGCTGCCAGCGGTATGATTTCCGGCGGATTACCATTGACATGATTGCGGACCGGCTGCGCGAGCTGCTGGATCGGGAAGGTGTGGAGGCGGAGGACGCTGCGGTCCGCTATGTGGCCAGAGCGGCGGACGGATCCATGCGGGATGCGCTGAGCCTGATGGAGCAGTGCATCGCGTTTTATCTCGGAGAAACGCTCACCTACGACCATGTGCTGGAGGTGCTCGGCGCGGTGGACACGGAGGTGTTCAGCCGGCTGCTGCGGGCGATTTATGCGAAGGATGTGACGGCCTCCATCCATATTCTGGAGGAGATGATCATACAGGGCAGGGAGCCGGGACAGTTTGTGACTGATTTCACATGGTATCTGCGGAATCTGCTTTTGGTGAAGTGCACGGACCGGCTGGAGGATGTTCTGGATATGTCCAGTGAGAATCTGGCGCTCCTTAGGGAAGAGGCGGATATGATCGAAAATGAGGTGATCATGCGGTATATCCGGCAGTTTTCGGATCTGTCTGCACAGCTACGCTACGCTACGCAGAAGAGGGTTCTCATAGAGATCGCTTTTATCAGACTGTGCCGCCCGTCGATGGAGAGCGGGCAGGACGCGCTGGCGGATCGGGTCGCTTATCTGGAACAGCAGATGGAAAAGGGAGTGATCCCCGCGGCGGCTGCAGCGGGGACGGCAGGAGCAGCGCACGGTTCGGATTCCGTTTCCGCCAAAAGGACGGCGCCGCCGAAACCGACGATGCCGAAGGCGATTCCGGAGGATGTAAAGCAGGTGGTGAAGCAGTGGCGCGCGATCATCGCGGAGATGGGCGGACGGGCGCATGTTCATCTGGGGAAAGCGAAACTCAGTCTGGGCGGAGATAACCGGCTGATGCTTGTGTTTGACGATGAGATGGATTACAATTATGCGGCGGATGAGACGCATAAGCAGGAAATTACGGATCAGATTTCGAGACGGATCGGCAAGGAGATTTCCATTCACGTTCAGAAAAATGAGAGCGGGAAACCGGCCGGGGATGTCTATCCCGATTTGGAACAGATCATACACATGGAAATAGAGATAGAGGATATTTGAAAGGAGCGACAGCAATGGCAAAGGGAAGAGGCGGTTATCCGGGCGGCATGCCGGGCAACATGAACAACCTGATGAAGCAGGCGCAGCGGATGCAGCGCCAGATGGAAGAGGCGACAAAGGAGCTGGAGGAGAAGGAAGTGACGGCGACTGCCGGAGGAGGTGCCGTTGAGGTGACGGGGTCCGGCAAAAAAGAGGTCGTGAAGGTAAAGCTGGCCGAGGAGGTCGTAGATCCGGATGATATCGAGATGCTGGAGGATCTGATCATGGCGGCGGTCAATGAGGCGCTGCGTCAGATGGAGGATCTCTCGCAGGAGTCCATGAACAAGATCACCGGAGGATTAGGCGGAGGATTTCCATTCTGATGGATTACTATAGCAAGCAGATCAGCGAGCTGATCGAGGAGCTGTCGTCGCTTCCGGGTATCGGCAGCAAGACGGCTCAGCGGCTGGCGTTTCATATTTTAAACATGCCGGCAGACCGCGTGGAGCATCTGGCGGATACGCTGGTGAATGCGCGGCACAATGTCCGGTACTGTAAAACCTGCTGTACACTGACTGATGCGCAGGAGTGCCCGATCTGCCGGAATCCGGCGCGTGACCATCAGACGATCATGGTTGTGGAGAACACCCGTGATCTGGCGGCTTATGAGAAAACCGGGAAGTACGAGGGGGTTTATCACGTCCTTCACGGCGCGATCTCGCCCATGCTGGGGATCGGACCGTCTGATATCCGGCTTAAGGAGCTGATCCAGCGGCTGGAGGGGGATGTGAAAGAGGTGATCATCGCCACGAATTCCAGTCTGGAGGGAGAGACCACGGCGATGTACATCAGCAAGCTGATCAAGCCCACGGGCATCCGGGTCTCGCGCATTGCCAGCGGAGTGCCGGTCGGAGGCGATCTGGAATATATCGATGAAGTCACCCTGCTCCGCGCTTTGGAGGGCAGAGTTGATTTATAATGTGATAAATAAGGGAGGAAGACCATGACAAAAACAGAGCTTGAGAAAGTCGCTGTAGAGGTGCGGAAGGGGATTGTCACTGCGGTACACAGTGCGAAGTCCGGCCATCCGGGAGGATCCTTGTCGGCGGCGGATATTTTTACGTATCTGTATTTTGCGGAGATGAATATCGATCCGGCGGATCCGAAAAAGGCGGACCGCGACCGTTTTGTCCTCTCCAAAGGACATACCGCGCCGGGGCTTTATTCCGTGCTGGCACAGCGGGGCTATTTCCCGAAGGAGGAGCTTGAGAATCTGCGGCACGTCGGTTCTTATCTCCAGGGGCATCCGGACATGAAGCACATTCCGGGCGTGGATATGTCCAGCGGTTCCCTCGGACAGGGCTTTTCCGCTGCCGTGGGCATGGCTCTTGCCGGAAAGATGGACGGAAAGGATTATCGGGTGTATGCCCTCGCCGGTGACGGTGAGATTCAGGAGGGGCAGATCTGGGAGGCGGCCATGTTTGCCGGCCACCGCAAGTTGGACAACCTTGTGCTGATCGTGGACAACAACGGTCTTCAGATCGACGGGCGGATTGACGATGTCTGCTCCCCGTACCCGATTGATGAGAAGCTGGAGGCGTTTCAGTTCCATGTAATCCGGATCAACGGAAATGATTTCGATGAGATCGCGGCGGCCTTCCGGGAAGCGCGGGAGACAAAGGGACAGCCCGCCGCCATCGTTGCAAGGACGATAAAAGGAAAGGGCGTTTCCTATATGGAGGATCAGGCGGGATGGCATGGCAAGGCTCCGAATGATGAAGAGTACGCGATCGCCATGAAAGAATTGGAGAAAGCGGGGGAAGAGATATGCCGGAAGTAAAAAAGATTGCGACGAGAGAAAGCTACGGGAACGCGCTGGCGGAGCTCGGAAAAGAATATGATAATCTGGTTGTTTTGGACGCGGACCTGGCCGGTGCGACGAAGACCGGCGTTTTCAAAAAAGCATTTCCGGATCGCCACATCGACTGCGGGATTGCGGAGGCGAATATGATGGGGATTGCGGCCGGGCTGGCTACCTGCGGGAAGGTTCCCTTTGCAAGCACGTTTGCCATGTTTGCGGCCGGGCGTGCGTTCGAGCAGGTGCGCAATTCCATCGGATATCCCCATCTGAATGTCAAGATCGGCGCGACGCACGCGGGCATTTCGGTTGGCGAGGACGGTGCGACGCACCAGTGCAATGAGGATCTGGCGCTGATGCGCGCGATTCCCGGCATGGTGGTCATCAATCCGTGCGACGATGTGGAGGCGCGGGCGGCGGTTCGGGCGGCGTATGAGTATGTGGGCCCGGTTTATCTGCGCTTCGGCCGGCTTGCGGTTCCGGTGATCAACGATGAGGAAAGTTATTGTTTTGAGATCGGAAAGGGGGTCACGCTCCGGCAGGGCAAGAGCGTCACGATCATCGCGACGGGACTCTGCGTCAGCGAATCTCTGGAAGCGGCGAAGCTTCTGGAGGCGGACGGCATCGACGCGGAGGTCATCAATATCCATACGATCAAGCCGTTGGATGAGGAGCTGGTTCTCGCTTCCGCGGCGAAGACCGGCAAGGTGGTTACGGTAGAAGAACACTCTGTGATCGGCGGGCTGGGAAGCGCGGTCTGCGATCTTCTCAGCGAGAAGGCGCCGACGAGAGTGATGAAGATCGGCATCAACGACCAGTTCGGCGAGTCCGGCCCGGCAGCGGCACTGATCCGGAAATATGGTCTGGATGCGGAAAGTATTTACAAAAAAGTCAGGGCTTTTGCATAAGAGTCCACAATCAGACAGGAGAACAGGCCCGTGGCGATAACGCCATGGGCCTTTTTGCCGTGTCCGGGCGGAATTTGCGATTTCTTCCGGCATAAAATGGCAAAATGTGCATACGGTCCTGTGGTACGATCTGGGAAATTATGGATTCTAGGAATCGCAGAACAGGAGTGTGTGACAATATGGGAAATGAAAACAGAAATGACATAACTCTGCCCAGAAACATCAGGCAGATCGGAGCGTTTGACGGAAAGTATCGGGTGTATATCGAGGATTTTGTCTACACCTATGTACACCGTTTCATCCATCAGAGACGGCACAGCGAAACCGTGCTGGCGGCGGTTCTCTTGGGAAGGTCTGTTTCCGATGGAGACCGGGAGTATATTTTTATCAGCGGCGCGCAGAAGGTGGATTTCGGATCGGCGGATGAGATGCCGGGATTTTCGGAGCCAAAGCAGCCTGCCGGGGCGGCGGATGAACTGCGGGGAGACCGGGAATTCGCGCAGGAGAGAGGAGCGGAAAAGAGACAGGCTGAGTTTTGGGACAGGGTTTATCAGCGGATCAAACAGTCCTTTGACGAGGTGGACGTTCTGGGGTGGTATTTCAATCTGGACGGAAGCTGTCTGGCAATCAGCCCGCAGGTGCAGCAGTTTTTTGAATCCACGTTCCGGAAGGGGTCACGGTTTTTATATCTCGAGGACTGTCTGGAGCAAGAGGATGCCTTTTTTGTTCAGGAGCAGCACAAGCTCCAGAGGTTGTCCGGTTACGCGGTATACTATGAGAGAAATCCGCAGATGCAGCAGTTTATGATCGAGGAGAAGGAACGGCTGACGCCAAAGCCTTTGCGTGAGGACATCCAACAGCGGGATGATGTGGTGCAGAATTACCGTGCGATTATGAGCAAGCTCAACGAAAAGCCGCCGAAACGAAAGCTTCAGCCGGCGCTTTATCTGGCGGGCGCTGCGGTGATGGTGATTGCGACGGCGACGGCCGTCATGTAGATCGGGAGTTACCAGAATCTGAAGCTGCTGCAGCAGACGATGCAGACGCTGTCCGGAGCGGTGGATGCGGAGGATCCGGATGCTGCCGCGGAAGATATGGCGGCTGCGGATGATGCGGAGAGCGGCAGCGCGGACGCTGAAGCTGCGGATGATTCCGGAGATGCGGGTGCCGCTGCGGCGGAGGACAGTTTGGCATCGGGCGCGGATGCGTCGGGGAGTGACGGCACTGCAGCCGCGGAGGAGACGGATGTTTCGACAGCCGATGTGACAGCGGAAGCGGCAGAAGAGACGGCGCAAAATTCAGACACATCGACCGGGACCGTTGCAGAGACTGCGGAGACGGGAACCGCTCTGCCGGACTACTACGTTGTGCAAAAAGGGGACAATCTGATGGCGATTAGCCAGTCTGTCTATAATACGACGGAAAAGGTCGATGAGATCTGCGCGTTGAACGGGATCGAAGATATGAACATGATCTATGAGGGGCAGACGCTGCTGCTCCCTTAAAGGGAGGCGGATCCGGAGCCGGCGGGAAAATCCATTTGTAATAAAGGCTGCTTTGTGATATATCTATATTAGGAGGAAACCGAAACGAGAGGAACGCCGGGAGGAGCGCATGAGCGACAAAGGAAAAAGCAATCTTCGCATCGTTGAGACAAACTGGGATGAGATTGAACAGAAAATCCGGGAACACCGCAGAAAGCGGCTCCGCGCGGCGGCGATCGTTGTCGCGGTGTGTGTGGCGGCGGCGATTGTCTATTATGTCTATATGCAGCATAAAACCTATGATGACTATCTGGTGACGGAAGAGATTTCCCGCTCCGACACATCGGCGACGCACTATCTGGCTTATGCGGACGGCTATCTGAAGTACAGCAACGACGGCATTTCCTATGTCACGGTCAGCGATACGATCCTCTGGAACCAGAGCTACGGCATGGAAAACCCGATGGTTTCCATCTGCGATTCCTATGTGGCAGTCGCGGACAGGCAGGGTGAAACCGTTTATGTGATGAGCGAGAGCGGCGTCGCGTGTGAGATTTCCCTCAATATGCCGATTGCCCGGGTGGAGGTCGCGGCTCAGGGGACCGTGGCTGTTTTGTCAGAGGACAGCGGCACGGGCTATCTTTCCCTCTATGACAAAAACGGGAAGCTGATCGCGGAGGGAGCCATCTATCTGGAGAACAGCGGAATCCCCATGGACATCGCACTGTCCACGGACGGGAACAACCTCGCGGTTTCAATTGTCGATGTCAGCAGCGGAGCGGCCGCGACGACGATCAATTTCTACAATTTCAGCACGGCGGGACAAAACCAGATTGACAATCTGGTGGCGGCATATACCTATGAGGAGACGATCATACCGGAGCTGGTGTATGTCAGCGAGAGCAGGCTGATCGCCTTCGCGGATACCGGAGTGTATACCTTCAACGGGTCCGGCACGCCGACAGAGGGCGCTGTTCTGACGGTTTCGGATGAAATACAGAGTGTTTTTTATGATGACGGCTATTTCGGGCTGGTGTTCAGCGACGCGACCAAAGACGCCGGCCGCATCATCAAAGTATATGACACCGCCGGCAGCGAACAGGTGACTATTGAGACGGAGTTTTCCTACGACAGCATCGGTTTCCTTGACAATCATGAGATTTTCCTCCTGAATGCGACGCAGTGCAGCGTTTTTACACTCGGAGGCCTGCAGAAATTCACATATGAGTTTGATGAGGAGGTTCGCGGATTTTTCCATGAGAGCGGATTCCGCCATTATGTGATCCTGAAGGAGAGCGCGACCGAGCGGGTGCGGTTGCGGCTGTTCCCCTCGCTCACAGAGGATGAAGAATGAACTGGTTATTGCTGGGTATTTTGATTGTTTTTCTCATATGTATTGTTCACGGCTGGCGGCGCGGTCTGCTGCGGCTGTTGTTTTCGCTGATTTCATGGATCGTGATGATCATTCTGATTTCATATATCAGTCCGTATATCACGGATTTTCTCAGGGAAAATACGGGGATTTATTCATGGATTGAAAAGCAGTGCGCCGCGACGATAGAGACGCGGCTCGGAACCGGGCTGGAGTTTCTCGCCGCGCAGGGCGCAGAGGCGGCGGCTGATTGGATTCTGAAGGGGATCGTGTTTCTCGTCGCGCTGCTTGTGACGATTGTTCTGATCCGGCTGGTCTATCACGCGCTGGGGATTGTGGATCACATCCCCATTCTCAGGGGTGTCAACCGTCTGCTCGGGCTGGTCGGCGGCGGGGTTGAGGCATATATTCTGATCTCGCTGTTTTTCCTCTTTGTATCGGTGATCGCCGGAACGCAGATCGGCACTTTGCTGACGGGCTACATAGAGGAAAACGCGTTTTTGTCGTTCTTATAT
>JAJQBV010000241.1 GCA_021203115.1 Clostridiales bacterium
CCCTATCTGAAATCCTTTTATCGATCTAAGATTATCTATGACATATGAGACATTTAAAGAAGGCGTCTTAAACCGCCTGTCCGCAGATATCCCCGATCCGAAAAAAATCGCCATACAGCCTGTGTGCAAAAACAACGGGAAATGTCTGGACGGACTGGTCATTTTGGAGGCCGGCGTCAATATCGCGCCGACCCTCTACCTCAATTACTATTATGAACACTATACCGGAAGCGGCGACTTCCAGAAGACATACGAGCATATCCTCGAACAGTACAAAAACAGCAGGACATCGAGGCAGATCGACGTGCGGTTTTTCACGGATTTTCAGAACACCGGCCCGCGCATCGTCCTCAAACTGATCCACTATGAGAAAAACCGGAAGCTCCTGCGCGAAATCCCGCACATCCGTTTTCTGGATCTGGCCATCGTATTTTACTGCTATATCCCCATCGACGCCAGCACCGGCAATGCGACCATCCTGATCCGCAACACACATATGGAAATGTGGAAGCAGACCGCGGAGACGCTCTGTCGGACGGCCCGCGACAACTCGGTCCGGCTTCTGGCGCCGCGCCTGCACAGCATGAACGAGCTGCTAAAGGACATCTTCGCCCCGCAGAACTATCCCACCGTTGCGGTTCCGGAGGATCCGCTCTATCCCATGTATGTGCTGACCAACGAGCAGAATATGTTCGGCGCGTCCTGCCTGCTGTACGACGGCCTCCTGAAATCATACGCCGACCGCTTCCAATCGGACTTTTACATCCTGCCGAGCAGCATCCACGAGGCGATCCTGATCCCCGCGTTTTCGAGGGAGCGGATGGAGGATTTCTTCGAGATGGTCCGCGAGGTCAATGCGACCCAGATCACGGAGGAGGAGTTTCTCTCCGACCACGCCTACTACTATTCGCGCGAGGAAGACAAGATCCTCTACTGAGGATCCGCCGCAGTCTTCTTCACCGTCTTTTTCGCAGGCTCCCGCTTTGCCGCAGATTTCTTCTCTGTGGATTTTTGCGCAGCAGTCTTTCCCGAAGCCGCAGATTTCTTCTCTGTGGATTTTTGTGTGGCAGTCTTTCCGGAAGCTGCGGTCTTCTTCGTCGGCTTCTTCGCAGCGGCCTGCTTCCTCTCCGCTTCCTGCTTTGCCTCCTCCATCTCCTTCTCGAGACGGATCCGAAGCATCATCTCCTCTTCCCTGCGCTGCTGCTCCTCGCGCTCCGCTTCTCTTTGAAGTCTCTCCTCCTCCTGCGTGCGCTTCTCCTCCTCCGCGATCAGCGCATCATAGAGAAGGCTGTAGCGCTCGCTGGAGACATTCCATGAAAAATCCATCGCCATGCCTCTGCGGATGATACCGAGCCACTCCTCCGGCTCCTGCGTAAAGATTTTGCACGCATAGCGGATCATATAGAGCATCTCATGCGCGTTGTAATTATGGAACGAAAATCCGGTTCCGGTGTGTTCGAACTCGTTGTATGCCTCCACAGTATCCTTCAGGCCGCCGGTCTCCCGCACCAGAGGCACCGTGCCGTAGCGCAGCGCCATCAGCTGGCTCAGACCGCAGGGTTCAAACAGCGAAGGCATCAGAAACGCATCGCAGGAGGCATAGATTTTCTGCGCCAGCTCCTCCGAATAACAGATGTTTGCCGAGACGCGGCCGGGGTATTTGCCCTCGTAATACCGGAACATGCTCTCGTACCGGTCCTCCCCCGTGCCGAGCACCACAATCTGAATCCGCTCCTCGCCCATGATCTCATCCAGAATATAATTGACCAGATCAAACCCCTTCTGATCCGTCAGGCGGGAAACCATGCCGATGAGAAACGCGCCGTCGTCCTCCGCAAGGCCGAGCGTTCGCTGTAGGTCTGCCTTGTTCGCATGCTTGTAGGCCGCAATATCTCCCTCAAACCGCTGTGCGATATGGCAGTCCGCGGACGGATCCAGAACATCATAATCCAGCCCGTTCACAATACCGGACAGGCGCGCGTCCCGCGCTCGCAGCAGACCGTCAAGCCCCTCACCGCCGTCAATCGTCTGGATCTCC
This sequence comes from Clostridiales bacterium, assembly GCA_021203115.1. GTDB lineage: Bacteria > Bacillota > Clostridia > Lachnospirales > Lachnospiraceae > Eubacterium_I. The sequence goes on from JAJQBV010000241.1 coordinate 2,039, forward strand.
TTCGCATAGGTCTCGCTCACTGTCGTCACATGGTCCGCAAAGACAAGGCCGCCCTTTAAGAGATTGGCCTGTCCGTAGTTCTCCAGCGTATCCATGGTAAAATACTCCGGTCCCAGCCCCGTCACATCGCGAATCGCGTCGATATACCACCGTCCCTGAAACTTCAGGTTATGTATAGTGAAGACCGTCCGGATATGGTGATAGAACGGCTCCTGCCGGTAAAAAGCAGCCAGAAACGTCGGAATCAGGCCGGTCTGCCAGTCGTGGCAGTGGATAATATCCGGGCAGAATCCGATCTCCGGCAGCATGGTCAGAACCGCTTTGGAGAAAAAGGCAAACTTCTCCGCATCCTGATAAATCTGTCCGTAAGGCGCGGGCCCCGCAAAGTAATAATCATTTTCGATAAAATAAAAGGTGATGCCATCCTCCACGGTCTGCAAAATCCCCGCAGGCTGCGTCCGCCAGTTTAACTGTACCTCGCACTCCGACACGGGCGACAGCCGGTCGCTGAAGGTCTCCTGCATCCACAGGTATTTCGGAAGCACCC
>JAJQBV010000052.1 GCA_021203115.1 Clostridiales bacterium
GGAAATATGCGCCTCCGCGAAGCTCCGGGCAGATCGGATGTCCCGCTGTCGCGAGCGTCACGTTCGGCCCGAACATCACATCATCGCCCACATAAATATGTGTGTCATCCACCAGCGTCAGGTTATAGTTCGCGTAGATCCCGCTCCCGAAATGGACAAATTTGCAGCCGAAATTCGCGTGAAGCGGCGGTTCGATATAACAGTTTTCTCCGATCTCTGCAAACATGTCCTTCATCATCGCCTGACGCTTCTCAAGCTCCGAAGGCCGCGTCTGATTAAAATCGTAGAGTTTTTCCTGACATTTGGTCTGCTTCACATGAATCTCCGCATCCCCCGGGAGATACAAATCCCCTGTGTGCATCCGTTCCTTCATTGTGCTCATAACTTCCCTCTCCTTCTTCTCTGTTGCTTCCGCACATTCCTTCCCTGTAATTCCGCCATTTACGAAATATGAAGTTCAATCACTCACCCATGTTTGCCAGCTTTGCCGCCTGATCCGCCGCAATCAGGGCATCCAGAATCTCCTGAATGTCTCCGTTCATGATGCTGTCCAGCTTATACAGTGTCAGCTTAATCCGGTGATCCGTGACGCGTCCCTGCGGGAAATTGTAGGTCCGGATTTTCTCTGAGCGGTCGCCCGTGCCGACCTGGCTTCTTCTGGCCTCCGCCTCCGCATCATGCGCTTTCTGGCACTCCAGATCATACAGCTTCGCACGCAGAACCTTCAGCGCCTTATCCTTGTTTTTTAGCTGTGATTTCTCATCCTGACAGGAGATAACGATCCCCGTCGGGATATGGGTCAGACGGACAGCGGAATCCGTCGTGTTGACGCACTGTCCGCCGTTTCCGGACGCGCGGAAAACATCAAACTTACAATCATTCAGGTCGATCTGAACATCGACCTCCTCCGCCTCCGGCATGATGGCCACCGTGATCGTGGATGTGTGGATCCGTCCGCCGGACTCCGTCTCCGGAACACGCTGTACCCGGTGGACACCGGACTCGTATTTTAAGACGGAATATGCGCCCTGCCCGGTCACCATAAAGCTGACATATTTCATGCCGCCGATGCCGATCTCATCCACATCCATGGTCTCGACCTTCCACCGTCTGGACTCGGCGTAATGCACATACATGCGATAGATCTCCGCTGCGAACAGTGCCGCCTCGTCTCCTCCGGCTCCGGCACGGATCTCCACGATGACATTTCGGGAATCGTTCGGGTCTTTGGGAAGCAGCAGGATCTTCAGCTTCTGCTCCAGCTCTTCCACTCTGGCCTTTGACTCGTTCAGCTCTTCTTTCGCGAGCTCGCGCAGCTCCTCGTCCGACTCCTCCTGAAGCATTGTCAGACTGTCGTCGATATTTTCTTTGCATTTCTTATACTCTTTATAGGTCTCAACTACAGGCGCCAGCTCTCCCTGCTCCTTCATCAGAGCCTGAAACCGCTTCGTATCGCTTGCCACATCGGGCTCGCTGAGCAGATTCAAAAGCTCCTCGAAACGCAGCAGCGCCTGGTCTAATTTATCAAACATCTCATACTCTCCTTATTATCTATTCGTTACGATTCACGGTTCTTCCCCGCACAACGCGGTCCAGCTCCGCCAGATCCGGAATCACTTCGACACCGGAGAAACTGTTTTCTCTCATCAGCTCCGCGACATCATCCCCCTGATTCCAACCGATCTCAAACAGCAGCCATCCTCCCGGCAAAAGAAAATCGCGGCATTCCCGCGCAATTCGCCGGTAATATTCCAGACCGTCCTCCTCCCCGTCCAGTGCCAGCATCGGTTCGTGATCCCGAACCTCCGGCATCAGCGAGGGAATCTCCCCTCTTGGGATATAAGGCGGATTGGAGACAATCATGTGAAAAGCTCCGCTGATCCCTGAGAACAGATTGCTCTCCGTAAATTGAACATCTGCGTGGTTTGCCGCTGCATTCCTCTGTGCCACGGCAAGCGCCTCCCGGGAAACATCGGAAGCATAAACGGCAGCCTGCGGACACAATGTCTTTAAGCTCACTGCAATACACCCGGAACCCGTGCAGAGATCCAGAACGCGGGGATTTTGAATCTGTGCGGCATCTTCAGCCGCTGTCCATCCGCGAAGAATCTCCAGTGCCTGTTCCGCCAGAAGCTCCGTGTCCTGACGCGGGATGAGCACATGCTCATTGACCTCAAACGGCAATCCCATAAACTCCTGCACTCCGGTCAGATGCTGAAGCGGAATACGCCGGCACCGCTGTCCGACCAGCTCCCGGTATTTTGCCGCGGAACACTCCGGTATCTCCTCCACCGGACGGAGAAGGTAGCTGCCGAGGCTCATCCCACAGGCATATTCCATCAAAAATCCGCTCTCTGCCGACTCATTCTCCACGCCTGCCGCCCGTAGCCGTTCGGCCGCCCACGTGCGGATCTCCCGGTATGTCATAGTTTACTCCGTCCGCGCATCCGAACGCTCCTCCCCGCGGACCTCCTCCACAAAGGTTCGCCAGTCAAAAACCGCCTCCACGGACGTAATCCCGACCTCGATCATCTCATCGTCCGGCTCGCGCACCGTCAGACGCTGCGTCCGCCGCGCG
>JAJQBV010000050.1 GCA_021203115.1 Clostridiales bacterium
GCATTGATAAATTCTATTTTATGAAAAACTCCGCAAACTCGTCCTTTACACTGCGGGCATTTTTTCTTATAATTACACTGATGCGTTCAAATGTACGAATATGCGTTGGAGGAAGAAATAGGTTATGAGGAAACGATTGGCACTGGTTTTGTTCGGCGGACTTCTTGCGGCGATGCTGCTTCTGTCCGCATGTGACGGATCGAATTCCGAAAAAATGACAGAATATAAAGAGCTGGGAATCTCTCAGATGGAATCCGGCGACTACGAGAGCGCGGCACAAAGCTTTCAAAAGGCGCTCGACCAGTCGTTGGGCCGCATCGGCGCGGAGGAGCTTGACATCTGCTACTACAAGGCGCTGGCTCTGTACAAGTCCGGGGACACGACGGGCGCGATCGAGGCTTACACAGCCCTCATCGAGTACGATAAGAAAAATTGGGAAGCATGGTATCTGAGGGGAAATGTCTATCTGCAGGAGGGACAGGACACGGAGGTGCTGGAGGATTACGCACAGACCGTCTCGTTAAATGACAGTGTGGAGCTCTGCGCACATATCTATGAGAACCTTGCGGATGCCGGGCTCGCGGAGAGCGGACAGGATTACGTCAACCGGGTGCTTTCCATCACCCCATCAACCGCGGAGGAATACTATTATGTCGGCGAGATCTATTTTCTGACCGAAAACGCTGACAGCGCAAAGGAAAATCTGCTTCAGGCGCAGGAGCTCGGATACGACAAGGCGCTGCTCCTGCTCGGATATATCTATTCCGACGAGGGGAACAGCGAGGCTGCTGAGGCTGCTTTTGCCTCCTATATGGAGCTCTACCCGGAGGACGCCGAGGCGCTGAATGAGCTGGGCGCCATCGCGCTGGCCGCCGGGGAATATACGAACGCGGTTACTTACCTTGAATCAGCACTGGACGCGGCGGACGAAAGTCTGGAGATGTCCGTCTTGAAAAATCTGATCATCGCATATGAGTATTCCGGTGATTTTGAGAGCGCGTACAATATGGCAGTTCGTTTCCTCAGAAGCTATTCGGATGAGGAAATTGAGCGGGAATACGAATTCCTTGCGACGCGCGTGGGCGGTGATATCGAAGCGGCCGATTCCGCTGCGGAGGAGGACAGCTCCGACGGTACGGAGAGCGGCGATGAGACCGCAGACGGCAGTGATTCAGAGACAGAAAGTTGACAGATTCTATGTTTGAGAATGAGAAAATACAGGAGCGCGTCATTCTTGTCGCGGTAAGTGTACAAAACGGAGACGACACGGAGGACTCTCTTGCCGAACTCGCCGAGCTGGCGCGGACGGCAGGCGCAGAGGTTGTCGGTACCATGGTGCAGAATCTGAGCCGGGCGATTCCCGCAACTTATCTCGGTTCGGGAAAAATCGAGGAGCTGAAGGATCTGATCTGGGAGCTTGACGCTACCGGTATCATCTGCGACGATGAGTTAAAGCCGATCCAGATGAAAAATCTGGAGGAAGCGCTGAATACGAAGGTGATGGACCGGACGCTGCTGATTCTTGACATCTTTGCGGCGCGTGCCATGACCAGCGAGGGAAAGCTACAGGTGGAGTTGGCCCAGCTGCGGTACAGCCTGACCCGGCTGAGCGGTTTCGGGCGTTCCATGTCGCGTCTGGGCGGCGGAATCGGCACGCGGGGTCCCGGCGAGAAAAAGCTGGAGACCGACCGGCGGGTGATCCGCGACCGGGTATCCCATCTGAAGCAGGAATTGAAAGAAGTGGTTCGTCACCGGGATCTCACCCGCACGCAGCGCATGAAAAATCATACCAGGGTTGCCGTCATTGTGGGCTACACGAACGCCGGGAAATCCACGCTCTTAAACACACTCACGGGTGCTGGTGTTCTGGAGGAGGACCGGCTTTTTGCCACACTGGATCCGACGACCCGGATGCTGGAGCTTACAAACGATCAGCAGATTCTTCTGACAGATACCGTCGGATTTATCCGCAAGCTGCCCCATCATCTGGTGGAAGCGTTTCGGAGTACGTTAGAGGAAGCAAAATATGCCGATCTGATCATCCATGTGGTGGACGCCTCCAATCCCCAGTGGGATACGCAGATGCATGTGGTTTACCAGACCCTTCGGGAGCTCGGGATCACCGACAAAAAAGTCGTCACGCTGTTTAACAAATGTGACCGCCTCACCGGGGAAGAGATTCTGCAGGATTTCCGCGCGGACCGCACACTGCGAATTTCCGCCAAAACCGGCATGGGACTGGATGACCTGAGAGTTACGCTGGAGGAGCTGCTGCGGGAGGACAAAGTGCTTTTCCGGCAGACCTTTCCCTACGATCGCGCAGGGGAAATCCAGCGTATCCGGAAATACGGTGAGCTTCTGCAGGAAGAGTACCGAGAGGATGGGATTTATGTGGAAGCCTATGTACCCCGGGAGTTTTTATAGAATGCGAAAAAGAAAAATTATCCGATAAAAAGTATTGACAGCAGAAATCGAATTTGTTATTATAATCGGGTCGTCAGTGAAAAGCGCTGGTGAATGCGGAAGTGTCGGAACTGGCAGACGAGCAAGACTAAGGATCTTGTGACTTTCGGG
>JAJQBV010000152.1 GCA_021203115.1 Clostridiales bacterium
CATGGACACGAATTTTTTTGACGCCGGACTTCTGGCAGCCGCGGATCATCTCGTGATTGAGAAAGCTCTTGGTGTGAGGAAACAGCCGATCGGTCGGCTGAATCTCATAACACTTTGAGATATACTCTCTCAGGCATTCCACAAGCGTCTGCGGGATGGTGACAACACGGTTGCTTTTCGGTGTCTTGGGAGGCCAGATGACATCCCTGCCATTGATTCGCTGAAATGTCTTGTTGATCGTGATCGTCGCGTTGTCCAGATCAACATCCGCCGGTGTCAGGGCACACAACTTACCGACACGCATCCCTGTGTAATACAGTGTCATGAACGCTGTGTAGGAGACAGGTTTGTCGGCGACCGCCGCGATAAACTGCTCGAATTCCGCCTTTGTCCAGAACTTCATTTCCTCGGCGTTGCTCTTGCCCATACTTCCGGCTTTCGTGCAGGGGTTCTCCTTCAGGTCGTAATACTTTACCGCATAATTCATCATCGCGGTAAGCTGATTATTGATCGCCTTCAGGTAGGTGGGTGCATAGCCCTTGCCATTCTCATCACGGTAAGCGGTGAGTTTGTTCTGCCATTTGCGGATGTCTGTGGCAGAGATCTCGTTCATCGGCATTTTCCCGAAATAAGGGAGAATCTTCTTGTCTACCATGTAGCGCTTGCTGATGATGGTGGACTCTTTCAGACGGTGGCCCATATCCTCAAAGTACAGATCGACAAAATCTGAAAACAGCATCCCCATATCGGCCTTTGCCTTGTTCAGAAAATCATGCTCCCATTCCAGGGCAGCCTTCTTGGTGTCAAATCCACGCTTCTTCTTGTGGATGACTTTCCCTGTCCAGTCCTTTACGCGGACCTGTGACATCCATTTTCCATTGGTTTCTTTCGTTACTGACAAATTGCATCATTCCTTTCTTTTAATATGTATGCGAACTTGTCTCTTACAATCCGGAAAGATATGCGTTCCGCTTCTGTATGCGCTCGGTTTCATCCAGTTCGTCCGGCTCGGAGATTTCGACGCGCTGTGAAGCGTAATAGGCAAGCGTCTGGTCTTTCCATTTTTCATACGCCGCCTTTGTGCTGCCGTAATGCTCAAATTCCTGCCGGTTGTTCTCCCATTCCTCCAGGAACAGGCACATATCGGCGTTCAGGTCAGCTTCTCGGTTTTTCCCATCAAATGTAATAGAACACTGCCACCCTTCATCACGGGGTGGTTTTTTCACGTCCACAGAGAAGCGGAGTCCCGTGATCTTCTCTAACTGGAACAGGCAGTCCATCACATCCGCGAGGGAGTCAAATTTGAAGTCGCCTGTCTGCTGTCCGAGCAGATAGGTGGATGTGGTATCCAGTACCTTCGCCAGTTCATTGATGACGGCAATGGATACTTCGATCTCCCCGCTTTCATACTTCTGGACGGTGCGCAGGGACTTCCCCAGAAGATTTGCAAGCTCTGTCTGGTTGTATCCTCTTTTCTTGCGGAGCGTTTTGATGCGCTCTCCGATGCTTAAAGAATCTGTTTTGCTCATTTTTAATTCACCTCATGGATAATTTAACATAAAATAATGTGAATTGCAAGTGCATATTTTAGAAGAAAAAGATTTGACAAATGTGCAACCTGCGTGTATTATTTGGATGCGAACAAAAAGTGCATATTTAAGGCGCATAAAATGATGAGTGAAAGAAAAAGGCGTATCAGAATTGCACAAATGATAAAACCAGAGAAAGGAGTGGTGAAGATGCAGATCAGCGTGTCGTATATCAGCGCAAATGAAATCATGGAGATTCTGGGAATCGGACGCAGCAAAGCTTATGAGGTTGTGCGCCAGATGAACGAGGAATTGGAAGCCGCCGGTTATAACGTCATCAAGGGCAAAGTGCCGGCCCGGTATTTCCAGAAAAAATACTATGGATGCGAGATGAAGACGGAATGAATATTTTTCAGACAGTGAAGGAGGCGGTCACGGCGAAGGACGCGGCCATGTATTACGGCATCCGGGTAAACCGGAGCAACATGGCCTGCTGTCCGTTCCATGATGACCATCATCCGAGCATGAAAGTAGATAAAGGGTTTATCTGCTTCGCCTGCGGGGAGAAAGGGGATGTCATCACATTTGTTTCGAAGCTCTTTGGCTTGTCTCCCTATGAGGCGGCGAAGAAGATTGCTGCAGATTTTAATGTACCGGTGCCGGATACCAATACAAAGTATAAATCTTCTTATAAGGCAAATAGCTCCGGAAAGATGCGGAAATCCGAAAAAGAGTTCCCGAAGTCCCCACAACAAAAGCAAATAGAAATGGAACGGGAGTTTGAGCGATGGAGAAAGAGATGCATCATCATTCTGTCGGATTATCTTCATCTGCTGGAGGACTGGAGGGTACAGTTCGCGCCGAAAGAGGGAGATGATGATTGGGATGAACATTTTACGGAAGCCCTGTCGGAGCAGACAGTCACGGAATATTATCTGGATGTCCTGCTGACGGGTTCATTGGATGGTCCTATGTCAAGATTTAGAACAAATTAAAATGAGAAGTTTTGCCCGCTAAG
>JAJQBV010000213.1 GCA_021203115.1 Clostridiales bacterium
AACGCGCCCGGATCGCCCTAATCGGCGTTGCAGACGATGTACTTTTCTTTCCCCTCGCTCTGCCGCGCCGCGTTCCACTTGAACCATGTCGGGAATCCCGCGCCGCCGCGGCCGCGCAGGCCGGAGATTTTGATCTCCTCGATGACCTCCATCGGCGTCATCTCTGTCAAAACCTTCCTGGCGGCCTCGTAGCCGTCCTCCTCGATATACTCCTCAATCCGCTCCGGATTGATCAGACCGCAGTTTTTCAGAACGATCCGGTTCTGACCCGCGAGGATCGCCGCATCCTCCGCGGAAATGGCGTTCTCCGTGTCAACCTCGCCGCCGATCAGATGCTTTTCCACGATCGACGAAACGTTGGCGGGCTGCACCTTCACATACCGCGCCGCAAGTGCGCCGTCGTCCCCGTAGACATCGACGATCGGCTCCAGATAACAGGTGCCGATGCACCCCGTCTTATCCAACACAACATTCGTGAGGCCGCGGTCCGCGATCTGTCTCGCAAACTCCGCCTCTGTTTTTTTTCGCGCCGCTGGCAATGCCGCAGCTTCCCTGTCCGATCACGACCTTCATGCCGGCACCTCCTCTCTGGAACGGATCTCATCCAGAATCTTCACAACGGAATCCTTGGTCAGATTGCCGTAGGTCTCCTCCCCGTCCGCACTCTTTACCATCATGACGGGCGCCAGAGAACAGCAGCCGAGACATGCTACATTGTTCAGGGTGAAAATCCCGTCTTCCGTGGTCTCGCCGTCCGCGATGCCGAGGTACTCGCTGACTGCCTCCTGCACCCGGTCGGCGCCGTTGACATGACAGGCCGTCCCCTTGCACATCATAATGAGATATTTCCCGACGGGCGTCAGACGAAACTGTGCGTAAAATGTCGCCACCCCGTAGATCCGCGCCTGGCTGATGCCGGTTCTCGCCGATATGTACTCGATGGCTTCCTGTGACAGGTATCCGTAAATATCCTGCGCCTGCTGTAGGATTGTGATCAGGCTGCCCGGCACCGAAGCGTATTTCTCAAGTGTCGGTGCGAGCAGGGTGAAGTCCTGTCCGGCACCCGGCGTCTTTTGTTCTGTACTCATACTTATGTCCTCACTTTCGTAGCTGATATATTGTATACATCCGTCCGGCGGTTCTTCAGCGACGGGATCTGCATGCGAACCTCATCGGCATATCCGGGATCGATCCCGGCATAGATGCAGCACGGCTCATCACCCGCCCGCGCGAGAATCCTGCCCCACGGGTCAACGATCATCGAATTCCCGTAAGCATTCATGTTGTATTTCTCGCCCGTCTGGTTCGCGGCCACAATGTAAACACCGTTCTCAATGGCTCTCGCCCGGATCAGCGCCTCCCAGTGCTCCTGCCCGGTCTCTCTGGTAAAGCTGGAGGGCAGGAAAATCACCTTCGCCCCTCCCAGCGCCATCAGCCGGAACATCTCGCCGAAACGCAGATCGTAACAGATGGCAAACCCCAGACAGCCGAGTTCGGTATCGGCCAGAACGATCTCCTCCCCGGCCGTATTCAGGGCGGATTCCCGATAGGGCTTCCGCCCCGGGATCTCCACATCAAACATGTGCAGCTTACTGTATGTACAGCGGATATTTCCCTGCGGATCGATCAGGGCCAGCGTGTTTTTCGGATTCTGCCCCTCCACGCGCTCCGGAAAGCTTCCGGTCACGATCCACACCTGCTTTTCCCGCGCCTTTCGCGCAAAAAAACCGGTCGTCTCCCCGGGAATCGGCTCCGCCTGCTCCCGCGGATGGCGGCCCATATAGTTTACCGTCTCCGGAAACACCAGAAGCTTTGCGCCGTGGACTGCCGCCTCATCGATCATGGTCTCCGCCATTTTCAGGTTTTCTGATTTGTCAGCTCCGGAATCCATCTGGCAGATCGCGGTCCGATATTTCGCCATCGCTGTTCACCCTTTCCGTCCGGCGGCCGCCTCCGCGACATGCAGTGCGAGCACGCTGGTCGTCACCGCACCGACGCCGCCCGGAACCGGGCTCACCGCCCCGACCAGGGGCTCCACCTCGTCAAACGCCACATCTCCGCAGAGCTTTCCCTTTTTCTCGCTCCACCCGATGCCCACATCGACGACCACCTGTCCGGCGCTCACATAATCCGCCGTGACGCTCTCCAACTGTCCGGAGCAGGCGATGAGAATATCCGCCTGCCGGGCGATGACCGGGACATTCGCCGTCTTCGTGTGACAGATGGTCACCGTGGCATTCTCGTGCAACAGCATCATGGACACCGGGCGTCCCACCACGAGGGAGCGGCCGATGATCGCCGCGCGTTTTCCCGCACAGTCGATGCCGTAATAATGAAGAATCTCCATCGCCGCCTGCGCCGTGCAGGGCGGGAAACCGACCTCCGTGTTCGTAAACACGCCGGTCAGCGAGGCATCCGTACATCCGTCCGCATCCTTGGCCGGGCTTACCATCTGCCGCGCCCTCCGCTCATCCAGCTGGGCGGGCAGCGGGCAGAACATCAGGATACCGTGGACACTCTGCTCCTCGTTTAAGGC
>JAJQBV010000059.1 GCA_021203115.1 Clostridiales bacterium
GCATGTGACAGACACCATGTGCAAGACGAAGGGCTACAAGGAATATTACATGAAGTCCATTCTCGCCGACACTTCCGCGGTGACCGGTCTTGAGATGATCCGCCGGACGGTCGGCATGGCAAATGTCAAGGATCTGACCACGATCGAGGATGAGAAAGCCCGGGCGCGCGCGGAGCGCATCTGCATCACGGCGGCGATTGATTTTATCAAGAACCGGGATGATAAAGCCTGTGGCAAGTGCTTCCTCAGAACCCTGAAAGAGGCCGTAGCGGCCGTGGATGCTTAAACGGGCGTAAGATTTGTATAAGGAAGATTTTGAAATGGCAAACGCACTAAATCTGGATACCGTCGTCCTCTCGGAAGACGGGAAAAGTATCGTGATTCTTGACCAGACACTGCTGCCGGGAAAGACCGAGTATCTTTCTCTGGATAAAGCGGAGGATATCTGGGAGGCGATTTATAAACTGCGCGTGAGAGGGGCGCCGGCGATCGGCGTGACCGGAGGCTTTGCCTACTATGTGCTCGCCTCGCAGGTGGAGACGGACGACATGGATCAGTTCGTCGCGGAGTGTACGAAGATTATGGAGTATGTAAACTCTTCCCGTCCGACAGCGGTGAACTTAAGCTGGGCGCTGAACCGGATGCACGCGGTGCTGCTCGCGGAGAAGGACGGCAAGACCGTTGCGCAGATGAAGGAGCGCCTGAAAGAGGAGTCCATCGCGATCCGCGAGGAGGACATTCAGATCAGCCGCAACATCGGCGCATACGGATACGAGCTGCTTGAACAGCTCGGAAAGGGCGTGGGTGTTATGACACACTGCAACGCCGGTACGCTGGCCACAGCGAAGTACGGCACGGCGCTCGCCCCGATTTACATTGCTCTGGAAAAGGGATGGGATCCGAAAAAGGATCTGCATGTCTATTGCGATGAGACGAGACCGCTCCTGCAGGGGGCACGGCTTTCCGCCTATGAGATGCAGACCGCCGGAGTCGATACCTATGTGCAGTGTGACAATATGGCTTCCTACACGATGAAGTCCGGCAAGATCGGAATTATCTTTGTGGGGTGTGACCGCGTGGCGGCCAACGGCGACTTTGCGAACAAGATCGGAACCAGCGGCGTCGCGATCATCGCGAAGCATTACGGGATTCCGTTCTATGTCTGCGCACCGTCCTCCACCATCGACATGACGATGGCATCGGGCGATGAGATTCATATCGAGCAGCGCAAGCCGGAGGAGGTCACGGAGATGTGGTATGAGGAGCGCATGGCTCCGGAGGGAGTGGGCGTCGTGAACCCGGCCTTCGATGTGACAGACCACAGCCTTGTGACCGGTATCATCACCGAGAAGGGGATCGCGACAGCGCCGTTTAAAGAGTCCTTCGAGAAGATGGGTATCCGTCCGGTTGAAAAGTTTGTAGACAAAAAGTAAGGTTTAATATATGTCGATCTGGTGCTCGGCGAGATAGTCCTGCCACTCCGTCGGAAGCGTGCAGTCCGTGATGACGCCGTCCACATCGGTGAGCGGTGCGATAAACGAGAAGGAGACGTTGTTGATCTTGGAGTGATCAAACACGAGATACTTCTGGTTCGCGTGGGCAAGGGCTGTCTGGTGCAGCTTCGCACGGTCGTCGTTGGTATCGGTTATGCCATACTCCAGATCGACACTCCGGCAGGAGATAAAGGCCTTATCCACGTAATAGTTCTCAAGTGCGCGGATGGTTCCCACCCCGACAAAGTCCATATAGTCGGATGAGAACTTTCCGCCGATCACATGAAGCTTTACCGTGCCGGAATCCGCAAGGATATTGGCGATCTCCAGAGAGGATGTCAGAACCGTGATCTTCCGTCCGGTGAGCATCCGGGCGATGGACCAGCAGGTGGTAGAGCCGTCGAGGAAAATATAATCGCCGGCCAGAATCAGGGAGCTGCACTTTTGCGCAATGATCTCCTTTTCCGGAACCTTGATCACCTTCCGCAGATGCGGATCCAGGTCGTTCTGGACACCGTCGAGGATATAGGCGCCGCCGTGGGTGCGGATGAGCTCGTTATTCTGCTCCATCTCCTTCAGGTCGCGGCGAATGGTTTCTTTGGTGACATTTAACTTTTCAGCGAGGCTTGCGATGCGGACGCTTTTGTGCTCCTGCAGTTCTTCGCGTATCGCTGCTTTGCGTGCGATGGCCAGCATAGTGATGTCCCTCCCGATTCTGTTTATATATTATGTAAAATATAACATAAGTACTGACAAAATGCAATCAGAGAGCGGCGGGAACTGGGCGGCATCAGTAACATTTACAAAAATAAGAAATTACACAGTGGGGAAAATATATGAGTTACCAGTTTGAATCCCAGTATCCGGGAGATTATGAAGTAAAAAAGACCATCCTGGAGATCGGACGCAGGATGTACGCCAAAAATTTCGTGGCGGCCAATGACGGGAATATCAGTGCAAAGGTCAGCGACGACACGATCTGGTGTACTCCTACGGGAGTATCAAAGGGATACATGACCGATGATATGCTGGTGCTGATGGATCTGGACGGCAATGTCATAAAGGGAAACTGCAAACCGTCCAGTGAGGTTAAAATGCACCTGCGGGTCTACAATGAGAATCCGGATGTAAAGGCAGTGGTGCATGCGCACCCGCCGGCAGCGACATCCTACGCGATCGCGGGGCTTCCGCTGAACCGGGCCATTCTCACCGAGGCTGTTATGGGAATCGGCGAAATTCCGCTGGCTCCCTACGCGATGCCGGGGACTGAGGAGGTGCCGGATTCCATCACGCCGTTCATCCGCTCCCATAACGGATGCCTGTTGGCAAACCACGGGGCAATCACATGGGGAAAGGATGCCATGGAGGCGTGGATGCGGATGGAGTCCGTGGAATATTACGCGCTGGTGAGCATGTACACGAACGCTCTGATCGGCCAGGCGAATGAGCTGACCTGCTCGCAGGTGGACCGCCTGATCGAGCGGCGCACCAACAGCGGGATATACACCGGAGGACGCCCGCTCTGCCGCAACTGCGGTCCGGACGGCGTACCGGCCTGCGCGAAGGGCGGCTGCAGTCACGACCACAGCGGTGATTCGTCATCGCATACATGTTCCTGCGGCGGCAGCACAGATGAGGAAAAAAATGAGGCCGAGATGGTCGCACAGATCGTGCGGCAGATTCTCTCGGACAACAGATTCCGCGGATGACAGAAAGCAGGTGATGCAGGAGTGAAATTAGATAAGGCCGCAATCCGGCGTATCGTGCTGACACAGATCGCCGGAAGCGGAGAGGGAAAATACATCCCGATCGGAATTTCCGCACGCCATGTCCATCTGTCCGCTGCCGATCTGGCCGTACTGTTCGGAGAGGGAAGCACCCTGCATCCGATCCGTGCGCTGACCCAGCCGGGACAGTTCGCAGCCAGAGAGCAGGTGACCGTCGTCGGACCCGGAGGAAGTCTGGAGCATGTGAGAGTGCTCGGACCGACGCGGGCGAAGAGCCAGATCGAGATTTCAGTTTCGGATTCCTTCAAAATCGGCGTGAAGAAATGTCCGATCCGGCTTTCCGGTGATCTGGACGGCTCCATGGGTGTCACGCTCATCGGCCCGAAGGGACGGGTCACGCTGGATGAAGGGTTGATCGTGGCGGCGCGCCACATACATATGAGCGAAGCGGAAGCGTTAGTTTACGGCGTTCACGACAGACAGGTCGTCGCGGTCCGGGTCGGGGGCGAGCGCCCCTGTACCTTGGAAAATGTGATCTGCCGCGTCGGAAGCGGCCATGCGCTGGAGCTGCACCTTGACACAGATGAGGCGAACGCCTGCGGTCTGGGTGCGGATGATCTGGTCGGACTGGTATCGTCCGGGGAGATCTCACCGCCGCTGAGAGAGGCAGAAAGGAGTCAGGCTGTGGAGAAACGGAATTTGACAGACGGTACAAGGTGCCATCCGATGGCTGCGTCAAACGAGGACTGTGATTTCGGCAGCCGGAACGCGGACGCGTCGGGACTTCCGGATTATATGGAGGGATACCGGCCGTGCATACCCAAGGTGTGGCGGGAGCCGACACCGGCACAGAAGCATGCGGCCCCGATTGTTTCCGGAGCAGACGCCGCGGCGTGCGGCGAGCCCGTTCTGGAGCTTGTGACGGAGCGGGATATCAACGATGCCTTCCGTGACAACAAAAAGCAGATTTACTGCGAGAAAAAGGCACTGATCACACCGGCAGCCCGGGAGCGCGCCGAGGCGATGGAGATAAAGATTATCCGTGTGAGAGGAGGCGGGACCGGCGAATGCAGATAGGAAGAGTGGTAGGGACTGTGGTGAGCACATCAAAGTCCGAGAAGATCAACGGGTTGAAGATGCTGCTGGTCAAGCCCATCGACATTGAGACCTTTGAGGAAAAAGGAAACATCGTGGTCGCGTTTGACGCGGTGGGCGCGGGAGAAGGCGAGGTCGTCATGATCGTCTCCGGTTCCTCATCCAGACAGACCGCACTGACGGACAACAAACCGTCGGATACGGCGATCATCGCGATCATTGATTATATTGATCTGCACAACGAGCGGATCTTCAGCAAAGAGAAAGATACCAGGGAGGTGAGTGACTGATGCTAACGAAGGAACAGATCGAACAGATCGTTCGGATGACCATTGAACAGGTGGATCGTCAGGGCGGATCCTCCGCCTGTGCACCGGCATCGGGAAACGGGTGGATGTTTGACCGCGTGGACGACTGTGTCAGAGCAGCCTCGGCCGCGCAGAAGAAGCTGGCCGGAATGAGCATTGACGCGCGGGAGGCACTGATCCGTGCCATGCGGAAGGCATCTGTGGATAACGCGCAGAAGCTGGCGCAGATGGCGCATGACGAGACCGGGTACGGAAAGGTTTCGGACAAGGTCCAGAAGATTTTGCTGGTGGCCAACAAGACGCCGGGAACGGAGGATATCGAGCCGCGTGTCTTTACCGGCGATCACGGGATAACACTGGTGGAGCAGGCGCCTTACGGGGTCATCGGTTCCATCACACCGTCCACCAACCCGCCGGGAACGATCATCAACAATTCCATCAGCATGATCGCGGGCGGAAACGCGGTGGTATATAACCCGCACCCCGCGGCGGTAAAATGCTGTCAGGAGACAATGCGGATCTTAAACGAGGCAATCGTTGCAGCCGGAGGTCCGATGGGCCTGATCTGCTGCCCGACCACGCCGAATATGGATACCAGCGCGGACCTGATGAGCCATCCGGACATCAAGATGCTTTCTGTCACCGGCGGCGAGGCTGTCGTATCCATCGCCATGAAGAGCGGAAAGAAATGTATTTCCGCCGGACCGGGCAATCCGCCGGTTATCGTTGACGAGACGGCGGACATCCCGCAGGCGGCGAAGGACACCGTGGACGGCGCATCCTTTGACAACAACGTGCTCTGTGTTGCGGAAAAGGAGTGTTTTGTGGTAAACTCTGTATTTGACATGTTCATGAGTGAGATGCAGAAGCACGGCGCGTATCTTGTCCGGGGAAATGACATCGACAAAATCGTCCGGACGGTCATCAACGAGAAGGACGGAAAATATTCGGCAAACAAGAATTTTGTAGGGCATGATGCCACCTACATCCTGCAGCAGTCCGGCGTATCCTACACCGGAGATCCGCGGCTGATCATTGCGGATGTCCCGAAGGATCACCCGTTCGTGATCGTGGAGATGCTGATGCCGGTGCTCGGCTGTGTCCGCTGCTCCGATGTGGATCAGGCGATCGACTGGGCGGTGGAGGCAGAGCACGGATGCCAGCATTCCGCGATGATGCACTCCACAAATTATAAGAACATGACAAAAGCGGCACGGGCAGTCAACACGACGATCTTTGTGAAGAACGGACCGTCCACCGCGGGGGTCGGCTTTAACGGCGAGGGCTATGCGACACTCACCATTGCGACGCCCACGGGCGAGGGTCTGACCTCGGCCCGAAGCTTTACCAGAGCACGCCGCTGCGTTTTAAAAGACGGATTCCGCATTATTTAAACAGATATGGGAATGATTCAAATGATTCGGGATGCCGGCGTCGTGGGTGCAGGCGGAGCCGGATTTCCAACCGATCGAAAATTAGACTGCAAGGCGGAGATCCTGATTATCAACGGGATCGAGTGCGAGCCGCTGCTTCGGACAGATCGCCATGTTATGGAGAACTATGCGATGGAAATTGTCCTGGCTGTCCGAATGATTCGGGACAACCTGAAGGCAAAGCGGGCAGTGATCGCACTGAAAAAGCATTATGAGAAGGCCGTGGAAGCCCTCCGC
This sequence comes from Clostridiales bacterium, assembly GCA_021203115.1. GTDB lineage: Bacteria > Bacillota > Clostridia > Lachnospirales > Lachnospiraceae > Eubacterium_I. Next base: position 6,294 of record JAJQBV010000059.1, read on the forward strand.
GATGCCGTAAAAGGGATGAAGGTGGAGCTTTACCTGTCGGATTCCTTTTACCCGGCGGGTGATGAGCAGAATCTGGTGTACTGCGTGACCGGACGGACGGTTCCGACCGGCGGGATTCCGCTGGATGTGGGATGTGTCGTCAGCAATGTCAGCACGGTGTTAAACATCGCGCGGGCGCTGGAGGGCCAGCCGGTGACGGAGAAGATGGTGACGGTCGCGGGAAGCGTGGCGAATCCGGTGACGGTAAACTGTGCGATCGGGACACCGCTCTCACTCCTTCTGGATGCGGCGGGCGGTCCGGTGGGCGATTGTACCTACATCATCGGAGGTCCCCTGATGGGGCGTGTGACCGATGACCTGTCCGAACCGGTGACGAAAACGACCGGCGGGCTTCTGGCGATTCCGAAGGGACACACCATTCTCTCAAAGAAAATGTTGGGAGAGCGGGATGCCATGCTGGCGCGGGCAGTCTGCTGCCAATGTTCCATGTGTACGCAGATGTGTCCCAGAAACGCCATGGGGCTGGATGTGCAGCCGCACAAGGCGATGCGGGCGTTTGCTTCCGGGAACGGCACTTTGCTCGGCAGGGTAAACGGTATTTTCTCCTGCTGTGACTGCGGCGTCTGTACCTACTACGCCTGCAATTTCGGGTTAAAGCCCGGCAAGGTGATGCAGGAGATGAAGGGCGCGCTGCAGAAGAACAGTGTCCGACCGGTGAAGGAAGTAAAATACAAGGCGGACAGCGGGATTGAGAACAAGCGGGTGCCCACGGAGCGGCTCCTGCAGCGGCTCGACCTGAAAAAGTTCGACCGGGATGCCCCGATGGTCGGATTCGTGGACTGCGATGAGGTCCGGATACCGCTGCGGATGCATATCGGCGCACCGGACAAACCGGTGGTACAGGCAGGGCAGCGGGTACATAAAGGCGATCTGATTGCGGAGCCGCAGGGGATGGGAGCACGGATCCACGCTTCCATCGACGGGACGGTTACCCGGGTGACAGATCAGGCAATAGAGATAAGGAAGTGAGATTATGAGCGCGATTGGGATGAATGAGATCATGAGCATTCCCACAGGCATGCTCGCCTGCGATACCATGCTGAAGGCGGCCGATGTAGAGCTGGTCGGCGCCGGCTGTGTCTGCGCAGGCAAATATTACATCGTCGTCACGGGCGAGGTGGCTGCGGTCCGCTCCTCCGTGGAGGCGGGACGGGAGGCTGCCGAAAGCCTTCTGATCGACAGCCTTGTCATACCGAATGTCGACCCGCAGGTCGCTCCGGCGATTTCCGCGTGCACCATCGTGGATCACCTGCAGGCGCTGGGCATCATGGAGACCTATTCGCTCTGTGCGGCGGTTCAGGCGGCGGATGCGGCGGCAAAGGCCGCGGAGGTGGATCTGCTGGAAGTTCGGCTGGGGCGCGGCCTGGGCGGAAAATCGTTTATCTTGCTGACCGGGGAGGTGGCTGCGGTGCAGTCCTCCATTCAGGCGGCAGAAGCGCTGGAGGAGACAAAAGGGCTGATGGCGAAAAGCACCGTCATTCCCTCTCCGCACCCGGATATGCTTCGCGCAATCGGGTGATGAACACAGGTAACTCTTATAGATTACATAAATCAAATATAAAATAATGGAGGTAAAAACAATGAAGGAAGCATTAGGGATGGTTGAGACCAGAGGACTTATCGGTTCGATCGAGGCGGCGGATGCCATGGTTAAGGCGGCAAATGTACATCTGATCGGGAAAGAGCAGATCGGATCCGGTCTGGTGACCGTTATGGTGCGCGGGGATGTCGGCGCCGTGAAATCCGCGGTGGACGCGGGTGCTGCGGCGGCAAAGCGTGTCGGAGAGCTTTACGGAGTACATGTCATTCCGCGTCCGCATGCAGAGGTGGAGTATATCCTTCCGAAGCTGGATATTCCGGTCGAGGAGTAGGAAATGTATACCGGTGTAGTGGTCGGCTCGGTTGTCGCGACCGTAAAGGATCCTGCACTTGAGGGAGTTCCGCTGCTGGTCGTCCGGAAGGTTGAAAACGGGAAGGAGGCCGGGCTGATCGTTGCAGCGGATCAGACCCGGCAGGCCGGCCCCGGGGACCATATTTATATGATCGGGTCCAAGGAGGCTGCGAGGATTTACCGGCGGGGAAATATCCCGGTGGATGTGGCGATCGTAGGCTTTATCGACACATATAACGAGGAACTGTGACAGGATTTTCGCGCGGACAGGGGGTGTGACGGTGCGGCTGGCAAAGGTTGTGGGAAATGTAGTTTCCACAGTGAAGGACGATGGATATTACGGATATAAGCTGATGCTGGTGGAGTATTTCGACCCGGTCACGGGAGCCCCCGAAGGCCCGCGGATGATCGCGTTTGACGGCGTTGACGCGGGCGTGGGCGATACCGTTCTGGTGAACACGGACGGCGGCGCCGGAAACATGGTGTTTGACGATGACTACGGTATTTTTGACCTCGTCATCTGCGGCATTGTGGACCGTTATACGGTCTACGGCGAGACGAAGGTGTTTCATGGGTAGTCCGGTTTCACATGGATATGAATCCATCATCTGTTTATGGCGGTGATTTTATGGAAGAAAACAAAGCAGCAGACGGCACGCTCCTTGCGGAAGCGGAGAAAATCGCGGAGATATACGATGAGTTTACCCAGTCTGTCCGTTCGATCGGCAAAAAGGCAGACGGCTCCAAGCACGCCTCCGGGAAGATGGCGAGAAGCGTGGTCAACTGGATCGGCGGAAGCCATGTGAAGACCGAGCGGGATATCCTCTGCGACAAGTTTCTGGAGGATGTGCAAAAGCAACTGGAGTTTCTGGTGACCTGTCTGGAGGGCGTCCCCGCGGAGGAGGCCGCCGGGGTCTGCGGCGTTGCGGCCGACGTCATCACCGAGCCGCGGCCGGTGAAGTCAGACTCCACGACAGATCTGATGAAGCGCGCCATGATCGGGCAGGTGATTCCGCTGCTTCCCTATCTGCGGCAGGATCAGCTGGTGTCGATCCGCGACCGGATGGACAAAGCCTACACGAGATGGCAGCTTTTCCCTGTAGAAAAAGATGTGAAAAAAGCGATAGAGCGGCTGATTGCGTAATCCAATCGCCGCTCTTTGCAATCTATTCATTGCATTATTTCGACCGGGTCGGTGCCCGGTGATTACTGCTGCGCTTCATACGCGGCGCGCACCGCCTTCGAGAGCTGATCCGGACATGAGGTTGGCTTCATGCCGCAGCGGATGCCGGAGAGGGTGGCCTCCACCTCATCGACGGTTCGTCCGGCCACCAGACGGGACACACCCTGAAGGTTGCCGTTGCAGCCCCCGGTGAATTTCACATTTTTCACAATATTTCCGTCCAGCTCCACTTCGATCAGGGTGGAGCAGGTTCCCTTTGTTCTGTATCTGTAGCTCATCATGATTCCTCCGTATCTTTAAATTTTCCTCTGTGACGTGATTATTATTGTCACAGTGAATTGTCTGCGTTATTCTAACATAATGTTCCGGAAGCGTCAAATGATGGCACATTAAATTTTGCGAATCTGATTGAGATATTGCAATTCTCGTGTTATATTCAGTGATAAAGTGAACTTGATGAAATGGGAGGAACAAAACATGCCGAAGTGGTTAAAGGATGCCGTATTTTATGAGATCTACCCGCAGTCATTTTACGACACCAACGGGGACGGAATCGGTGATTTCAACGGGATTATTGAGAAGCTGGATTACATCCGTGATCTGGGGTGCAACGCCCTGTGGATCAATCCCTGCTATGATTCGCCGTTCCACGATGCCGGATATGATGTGCGGGATTACAAGAAGGTGGCGCCGCGCTACGGGACGAACAATGACCTCTACCGACTGTTCGGCGAGGTGCACAAGCGGGGGATCCGCGTGCTGCTGGATCTGGTGCCGGGGCACACCTCGGAGGAGCACGCGTGGTTTCTGGAGAGCCAGAAGGCCGAGCCGAATGAGTTCTCCAACCGCTATGTCTGGACGCACCACTGCTTTCAGCCGATGCCGGGCTACCCCTATATCGGCGGGGAGTGCGAGCGCAACGGCACCTACATGCTGAATTTCTTTAAGTGCCAACCCGCGTTAAACTACGGCTTCCTGAAGTGTGAGGAGGACTGGCAGCTTCCGACGGATCATCCGGACTGCATCGCGACGCGCGAGGCCATGAAGGATGTGATGCGGTTCTGGCTGGACCACGAGTGCGACGGCTTCCGCGTGGATATGGCGGCCTCCCTCGTGAAGAACGACGATGCGGTGAAGTCCGGTACCTGTGCGATCTGGCGTAATGTCCGGGAGATGCTGGACGCGGAGTATCCGGAGGCGGCCATGGTCGCGGAGTGGGGCAATCCGCAGCTCTCGCTGAAGGCCGGATTCCACATGGATTTTTACCTGAACGATCGGGACAACGGATACAACACCCTGATGCGCGATTACGGGATTGTGGAGAATCCCCGCGAGGAGGATCATACTTTTTTCAAGAAGGATGCAAACGGGGATATCACCCGCTTCCTGAAGGAGTATCTTCCGAACTATGAGGCGACGAAGGAGGACGGATATTACTGTCTGATCACCTGCAATCACGACACGGTCCGCCCGAAATACAACATGGACGATAAGGAGCTGAAGCTCGCCTACGCATTCATTTTCACAATGCCGGGCGTGCCCTTCCTCTACTATGGCGACGAGATCGGCATGCGCTACCTGCATCTGCCGACGAAGGAGGGCGGATATTTCCGCACCGGCGCCCGCACGCCCATGCAGTGGACGAACGGGAAAAACGCCGGATTTTCCACGGGTGAGCCGGATGCGCTGTATCTCCCGGTGGACCCGGCGGAGGATGCGCCCAGCGTGGAGGCGCAGGAGGCGGATGCCGGATCCCTGCTTCACACGGTAAAGGCGTTGCTGGCGCTGCGGCACGCCGAGGAGGATTTGCAGGCGGACGCGGACTTTGCGGCCGTCTACGCCGAGAGCGGGAAGCTTCCCTTCGTGTATCGCCGGGGCGGTCTCCTGATCGCGGTAAATCCGTCGTCAGAGACAGCCATCGCGCCTGTTGACTCGGCAGACCGTCACGAGATCTTCTCCATCGGAAAGGGGGAGGCGAAGGACGGCGCGATCACGCTGGAGGCGCAGTCCTTCCTGATTTTGAAGTAAAGTAAAGATAGTTTTATCAGGCATCATATCCGTAATTATTTTGGAGACCTTGATCGTATATTCAAAGCGATTGGGGTCTCCAAATTTTATAATTGAATTAATTGCACCAAACGGTGACTTTTTGTTTGAATTAATTGCACCAAACGGCAACTTTTTATTTGAATTAATTGCACCAATACGGGACAAAATAGATATATTTATTTGCACCTTTGTACCAGTCAGTGTGTAGCAGTCAAGAAAAGCAGACACAAAATGTGCCGGTGAAGTACATTGCCGTGTGGCGAAAGTGTGCGTTATTCCGCACAATATCCTACCAATAAAATAGAAATACACGGAAATCTTCACCCATATTTTTGCCGAAATGGGTGTGCCGAAACTGCAAAAATTCCTTTATAATAGTCTTAAGACACTAGGCAAAATGACCTATAGAACCCACAGAACGGAGGTTACAGAATATGAAAAGAAAACGAAGCGCAAAACTACTCTGCCTGCTGCTGGCTCTGGCCATCTGCCTGGGCATGCCGCCATTTCTCTCGCTTGCCGGATCTATTGAGGCATATGCGGCCGATACTAACACATGGGAAATCCCGATTGAGCTAAAGATTGAGACCAGCGGTAGTGCGGCGGCACCGGAGGAGACCTTTACGCTGGAGATTCTCAACAATGATTATCAGCCGTGGGATATTACAGACACAACATACTGTAACTATGAAGCGACGATTGTTAACAATACGATAACTATAGGCGATAGTAATAGTACAAAAGTTTCGTATAGCGGATATGATTCATACACCGGAACACTTGAATTTACCGGAAATGGTGATTTGGCAGACGAAATCGCCTTTGGCTTTTTCGTGTGTCTGGAAAGTAATGATACGAATGGGTGGGAGTATGATGATACAATATATTATATTGAGCCTACTTATAGTGGTCAAACTTTGACGGGATATATAATTTACGATGATGATGATAAAAATAAGACCACCTTGCTTGACCGTGCTTCCTTCACCTGCACCTACACCGGCTACACCCTGACCCTTGACTCCGGTGAAGGCACGATTGACGGTGAAACCATTGCCAGCGTGACCGCGGCATCCGGAACCGCAATCGACCTTTCCTCCTATGTGCCGACCAGAGCCGGCTATACCTTTACCGGTTGGTATTTAAACGGCACTAAGGTAGACAGTATTACCCTGACCGGAGATACCGAAGTCACGGCAGGCTGGCAGAGATCCGCGATCACAGTCAGCTCCTACCTCGCGCTGGGCGACGACATCACCACCGGCTCCGGGGTAAGCAGCAGTGAGAGCTTCACTTCTCTTTTTGCCACCAAAGCGCTGGACACCACGGGCGGCACGACATCCACAGTCAACGCGGGCGGGGAGGACAAGACAGCCGCCGGACTCCTCACCGAGATAAACAACGGCACTTACAATAGCGCGATTGACGCGGCGGACATCATCACCGTCACCGTCGGACAGAATGACCTGATGGATGCGTTCTATGAATTTATCGCGGACCTTTACTACACGGAGTATGGGGAGTCCATCACCGCCGATGCGGTCGAGGTCGCAATCATGGATCCCGGCGCAAGCACCGCGGTATTAAAGCAGGCGCAGAACCTGTTCACCATCTTAAACGGCGCAGACAACAGTGAAGCGTTGAAAGCAGATACGGATTTCAGCAGTGCCGTTGACGCCTGTGTGGCAAATATCAACGAGATTGCCGCACAGATCCACGCCATCAATCCGGATGCGGTCTTTCTGGTCGCCAACCTGTACAACCCCTACCAGTGGCTGGAGGACTGCGACAATATCTCCGGCCTGTTTGGCGCCGGACTCACGATTTTTAACAACGCGCTCGCCGGCGGAAAGACTTCCGATTACACGATCGCGGATATCAACAGCGCATTTGCCGCTTCCGATACCTCGCTGACCAATGCCTCCGCGAATTTCTCTCCGCTGGAGTTCAGTTTTGATTTCCTTCCCAATGCGGCAGGACATCAGGTGATCGCAGACACGATGAAGGAAGCCTGCGATACCGCGACGGCCGCCTACACATGGGAGATTCCGGTCATGGTAACCGTTCAGACCGGAGGCACCGCGGCGGTGCCGGAGCAGACGATCCAGTTTGAAATTTTAGATCCGGAAGGAAATGCGGTCGATATGTCCGGCGGGACGATCGTCGCCGACACCATAAACGTAAACGATGCCGGGGACTATGTCACCATATTTGAATTCTACGGAAACACTTCGTTTTACGAGAAACTGAACGACGGCTTTCTCGTGCGGCTGGTCAGCAGCGGCGCGGACGGCTGGAGCTATGACAGCACGGTTTATTATGCAGTATCTTATTTTGACGAGGGAACCACGGAAATTTCAAACAACAGCAGCGGTGCAGCTGTGACCATGGCCTCCTTTGCCTGCACCTATACCGGTTACACCCTGACCTTTGATACCAACGGCGGCAGCACCATTGACAGCGTGGGCGGCATTTCGATTGACCTGTCTGCTTATGAGCCGACCAGAGCCGGTTACAATTTTACCTCGTGGTATTCTGACAGCGCACTGACTAATGCGGTGACAAGCCTCACGCTGACCGGAGACACCACCGTCTATGCGGGCTGGCAGGCAACGGTAACCGGTTCGGCGACTGCCACGGCGGCCAATTACACGACGCTGGGCGACAGCATTACCACCGGCTCCGGGCTGAGCAACGCAAGCAGCCAGAGTTATGTCTCCCTGTTTTCCGGAAACATTCAGGCGACGAACACGAACAACCAGAGCAGCGACGACTGGACCACCACCGATCTTCTGAGCGCGGTGCAGAGCGGCTCCTATGACGATGCGATCGAGGATGCGGATGTGATCACTATCACCATCGGGGAAAATGATCTGATGAACACCTTCTGCTCCGTTCTCGCGGATATTTACAATGAAGAGGTCGTAACGGCATCCTCCACCGCTGCAACCGGCACAGGCGGTACGATTCAGCTGGCAGGCATGTCGGGCAGCAGCGCGAAAGACTATCAGCTCACAACGCTTTCGGAGACCACAGGCATCACCATCACGGCCGACGACATCCGCAGCATCCTGTCGACGGCAGGCAGTTTGTCCGGAACCGCGCTGGGGCAGGGCTACGATCTGTTCGTCCTGTTTAACAGCACGGACTACGGCAGCATCGTGACCTCCTCCGACACATTTACCGTCGCCGTTGACAAATGTATCGATAACATCAACAGTATTGCCGCCGCGATAAAGGCAATGAATCCAAACGCGACCATCCTTATCGCCAACCAGTACAACCCCTATCAGTGGCTGTCCGGATGCGACAATCTTGTCAGCATGTTTGATGCGGGAATCACATCCTACAACAGCAGGCTCGCCGAGAAGCAGACTTCGGATTACTCGATCGCGGATGTCTATTCCGCATTTACTGCCTCCAAGGCATCGCTGACCAACGTGGAAGTGAAGCTTTTGACAATGACCTTCAACTTTGACACCAATCCCAATGCGGCGGGGCATCAGGTACTTGCCGATACGCTGTATGTCGCCTACGCATACGCTGCGTCCTCAGATACTGAGTCCGGCAATGTTGTGTCCGATAATACCGCATCCGGAAAAGTTGTGTCCGATAATACCGTGTCTGCTGACACCGCATCCGGCAATACCACTTCTGCAGATGCTGCAGCCTCCGATATCACAACCGGCACAGCCGCGACAACTGCCGCCGCAGCGAATACAGGCGACAGCAGACTCATCCGATACTATCTGATCGTCCTCGCTGCCGCTGCCTGTGTGCTGATTGGATTGTATGCCAGGGATAAGAAACTGAAGCAAAAATAATGTTTTGAGATACGCCTTTTCCCGCTTTGAATAGCGCGAAAGGGAAAACAAAACAGTCATGGTAAGGAATTATTTTCCTTTCCATGGCTGTTTTTCTGCTTCGTTTTCAACACTTTCCTCTTCCTTCCTTATTGTTCAACGGCGTTTTTTTGTGAACTTTTCGTTGGCCAAAAATAAATGGAAAAGTTACTGACATTTTCCTCCTGATATGTTATACTCCACTCAAGCATTTAATTCTATAGCGTGTCGGGTTTTCTTATATCCGACAGACATCTGATGACAGCTTTGTCATTCTGCATTTACTGCGGTGTTCCGCATCTTAGAATTTTCGATGCTTAC
>JAJQBV010000183.1:0-12691 GCA_021203115.1 Clostridiales bacterium
TCGCCGCCATGGTAGGGCGTATCCCCATCATGCCGACCACTGCCGTCACCAGAATATCCGACTCCGCCTGCTCTGCCACAGCCAGCAGTCCTTCCATCCCGTAGGTTATTTCAATATTCAAATCTGCGGTTTTTACCCGCAGCTCCCGCGCTTTCTCCTCCGTCGCAACGGAGACCAACGCCGGGTGAAATTCACGCATCTGTTTCTCCAGCAGATCAGTATTATTTCCCGCCGAAAGTGCGCTAACCCGAAAATCTTTCCTGTGCTGACGGATGACATCCAGCGTCTGTGTCCCGATGGATCCCGTCGAGCCGAGAATGGCGATTGTTTTTATACATCCCGTATCCATGTTTCATCCTCTCGCAGTTTTATCTTCAGATCTGAACCATCGGAATCAGATACAGCGACAGATAGTAAATGATCGGCGCCGTAAAGATCACGCTGTCGAACCGATCCAATATCCCGCCGTGTCCGGGAATCAGCTTCCCGTAATCCTTGATCTCATAGTTCCGCTTGATCGCGGAGGCCGCCAGATCGCCCACCATAGAGATCAGCGCACCTGCGGCGCAGATTGCCCCCATCATCATGATATACGGTACATCCGCGTCCATAGAACTCCGAAATATAAATCCGTAGATCAGAGTCAGTACAAATGCGCCGGCCACACCGCCGACGGCTCCCTCCACAGACTTTTTCGGGCTTAATACAGGCGACATCTTGTGTTTTCCGAAGAGCATCCCGAAGCAGTAAGCGGAAGTATCGCAACCCCAGGAGCAGAGGAAAATCAGCCAGACCAGATAGACGCCTCCGGCCAGCGACCGGGTCAGGTAAATACAGGAAAGCATCACTGCAACGTAAAAGAATCCGAAAAATGTGCCGAACACCTGCGATGCGTGAAAGCGCGGATATCCGAAGACGAAAATGCACATACACACGATGAGGAAGCCCATGATCAGCACCATCACATCCGGCAGAAAGTCAAACGCAAGATTCAGAAAATAAAGCACCGCCGCGATATATCCGGCAATTCCGATGGTTTTCTCCACTTTCAGCACACGGTAAAGCTCATACATACCGATCAGGGAAATGATTCCCAGCACGGTCAGTAGAAGATATCCGCCGTGTATAATAAACAGTAATGCCAGTATGACAAGCACCACTCCGCTTGCCAGTCTCGTCTTAAACATAATCTCCGTCCTTTCACACCTTACCGTATCGCCGATCCCGCATCGTGTATGCTTCGATGGCCTTCACCAGCTCCGCCCGGTTAAAATCCGGCCAAGCCGTATCCGTAAAATAAAACTCGCTATAGGCATGCTGCCACATGAGATAATTTGACAATCGCAACTCGCCGCTCGTGCGGATCATCAGATCCGGATCCGGGATATCCGCCGTGTCCAGATAGGAACCGAACCGCGCCTCGTCGATATCGCAGGCGGAAAGCGTTCCGTCCTGACAGTCCACGATCATCCGCTTCATCGCACGGATCATCTCGTCCCTGCTCCCGTAATTGATCGCAATCTGCAGATTAAATCCGGTAAATGTGCGCGTATCTTCCTCCAGAACCCGTATTTTCTCCTGCAGATCCGGCGCAAGCGCGGATTTGTCACCGATGATGCGAACCCGCATGTTATTTTTCATGGCCTTGTCATAGCAGATCTGCAGATACTTTCCAAACAGAAGCATCAATGTCTTCACTTCCAGATCCGGCCGGTTCCAGTTCTCCGTGGAAAAAGCATAGATTGTCATGTATTTGATTCCGAGATCATCCGCATCCCGGCAGATGTCCATCACGACCTCCGCGCCCCTTTTGTGTCCGAATGTCCGCGGCTTTCCCTGCCGCTTCGCCCAACGCCCGTTTCCGTCCATGATAATCGAGACATGTGTCGGAATTTTTAAATCTTCCAAATTCATTTCGGTTACTCCTCTGCACAATAAGGGAAAATCCACCCTCCGGTGGATTTTCCTGTACTATCGCGTGAGATCGGTTACACGGTCATGATCTCTTTTGTCTTTTCTTCCACCGTCTCATCGATGATCGCGATGTATTTGTCTGTCAGCTTCTGGATCTCTGCCTGCAAATCCTTGATGCCGTCCTCGGAGATCCCCTCCGCCTTGCCCTGCTTCTTCACGGCATCATTACCGTCCCGGCGGATATTGCGAACCGCAACCTTGGCGCCCTCGCCCTTCTTCCGCACATCCTTCGACAGCGTTTTCCGGCGCTCCTCCGTCAGTTCCGGGAACATCAGGCGGATTGCCTTTCCGTCGTTTGTCGGATTCAGTCCGAGATCCGATGTCAGGATTGCCTTCTCAATGGTCTTTACCATGGAAGCCTCCCACGGCTGAATCAGGATCATCCGCGGCTCCGGGACCGATACATTCGCCACCTGCTGGATCGGCATCGGGGAACCGTAATAGTCCACGCGAAGCTGATCCAGAACGTGCGGGTTCGCACGGCCCGCGCGGATGGAACCGAACTCGGTCAGCAGACTCTGATAGGATTTCTGCATCTTATCATCATAGGGTTTGATTTTTTCGTTCATCTTGTAAACCTCCGTCACAATATTGTATGTCTCATTTTAAACCGTCACTTTTGTCCCGTTAAACTCTTCCGTCAGCGCCTTTACAATGCTGTTCTCCTCATTCAGTGCGAAAACATACATCGGCATATGGTTCTCCATGCAGAGGATGGAGGCTGCCAGATCTACGACCTCCAGCTTCCGGCTGATGACCTCCTGAATGGAAATCTCGTCGAATCGCACGGCCTCCGGATTCTGCTTCGGATCGCTGTCGTAAACGCCGTCAATCGACTTTGCCAGCAATATGCCGTCCGCCTCGATCTCAACCGCCCTGAGAACGGTCGCTGTGTCCGTGGAAAAATAGGGATGTCCCGTACCGCCCGCAAAAAACACAACCATATTCCGTGCAAAATACTTGTTCGCCCGATCCTTTGAGAACAGCTTGGTAAAGGAGCCGCACTCAAACGGTGTGAGGATATTCGTCATCATACCGACCGACCGGAACATCTCCGACACATAGATGCAATTCATAATCGTCGCCAGCATCCCGATCTGATCCGCTTTCGTGCGGTCAATGTTCTCGCTGGTGCGTCCCCGCCAGAAATTCCCTCCGCCGATGACAACGCCAACCTGAATGCCCTGATCCACAAGCTGTTTGACCTGGCCGGCGACCATAAGCACCGTCTCATCATCAAAGCCGGTCTTGTTTTTGCCCGCCAGCGCTTCTCCGCTTAGTTTAAGTAACACTCGTTTCATAAGGATACTCCTTCCGTTGTTTTCACACGGCTCATTGCCTGCGCTCATGATAACACAAACAGATGAAAAAACCTAGACCTAAATTGAGATCTGTATAACGGTTCTAACGGATAAAATTTCCGTCCTTTACGACATCCGCCACCAGTTCACGCTCATCCATATGATGTTTCTGCCCGCAGATCTCCTGATAATCCTCATGCCCCTTTCCGGCCAACACAATGACATCGCCCTCCTGCGCATTCTCGATCGCGTAGCGGATGGCCTGCGCCCGGTCCGTGATCGAGATATATGCTCCGTCCGCGCGCTTCACGCCGGTAATGATATCCTCAATGATCGCCTCCGGCTCCTCAAAGCGCGGATTATCCGAGGTAACGATGGTCAGATCGGCCAGACGGGAGGAAACCTCGCCCATATTAAATCGCCGATCGCGGGCGCGGTTGCCGCCGCATCCGAAGAGACAGACCAAGCGCTTCGGGTGATATTCCTTAAGAGTCGTCAAAAGGCTCTCCAGACTCATGGCGTTATGCGCATAGTCGATCATAAGCGTAAACTTTGAGGAGACAGGCAGAATCTCAACTCTCCCCTTCACATGTATCTGTGACAGGGACTGCTGAATCGTCTGCACATCCACGCCGAAATGACGGCAGATCGAGATCGCGGTCATGGAATTATATACACTGAACTTGCCCGGAATATCAATCTCGACATCCATGTCCAGCCTGCCCTTCATATGATAGGCGACGCCGAGACTTCCGCCCCGGTCAAAGAGATGCACATTTTCCGCCACCAGATCCGCATTTTCGGAAAATCCGTAGGTCTCCACCGCACAGGTATGCCCCTCCAGAATCTTTTCCAGATGCGCGTCGTCCGCGTTGAAAATCCCCTGCCGGCACTGCTGAAACAACAGGCTCTTACAGTGAATGTAATCATCCAGATCCTTGTGCTCGTTCGGGCCGATGTGATCCGGCTCCAGATTCGTAAAAATACCGTAATCAAAGACAAATCCGCCCACGCGGTGAAGCATCAGCCCCTGGGATGAAACCTCCATCACCACACAGTCGCATCCGGCATCGACCATCTTCCGGAACGCCTCCTGAACCACATAGGACTCCGGAGTCGTGTTGGAGGCCGGTATCGTCTCATCGCCGATGATCATCTCAATGGTTCCGATCAATCCGCAGCGATATCCGGAGTGCTCCAGAATCGACCGCACCATATAGGTGGCGGTAGTCTTTCCCTTTGTCCCCGTGATGCCGATCGTCGTTAGCTCCTTTGCCGGATATCCGAAATAAGCGGCCGACATCTCCGCCAGAGCGATACGGGTATCCTCCACGCGAATCACTGTCACCGAGTCCGGAACCTCCACCTCACGCTCCGCGATAATCGCCGCCGCGCCCTTTTTCGCCGCATCAGCGGCATACACATGCCCGTCGCTGACCGCACCGGTGATACAGACAAAAACCGAGCCTTCAACAATTTTCCGGGAATCATAAACCAGCGTCGTAATCTCGCGGTCGGGAGAACCTTGGATACATCTATATTCCAGCTTACGAATCAGATCTCCTAATTTCATTAGCACTTTTCCTCTCTATATTATTTCCTTTAAATCTGCCATCACACTTCGCACAGGATACGGCAGATGTTTTTACATATTTCGGGCAACTTTTGTAGGGGCGCTTTTAGCTGAGACGAAATCCAGCGCTTACGGAGACTTCGGCGCGAAGGCTTTCCTGAGCGTCTTAGTCGCAGTTAGCGATTAGTTTGTCGAAGCGTTGCCCCGGTTGCCTGAAATATGCCAAAACATCTTCCGTATCCGTCCCAATTATTACAGTTGTATCTCCCCTTCAAAGACCGTGGTCGCCGGCCCGGTCATCCACACCGTATCCGCCTCCCGATCATAAAAAATCCGAAGATCTCCGCCCCGCAGGTGAACCAGCACCTTCTCATCAAAAACCCCGTTCAGCACACCCGCCACCACCGAGGCGCAGGTCCCCGTCCCGCAGGCCCATGTCTCGCCGGCTCCCCGCTCCCAGACGCGCATATTCGCCTCCGAGCGGCTGATCACCTGCACAAACTCCGTGTTGACCCGGTCCGGAAACATCTCATGGTGCTCAAAATGCGGTCCCACCTTCTCCAGCGGGAACTGCTCCGTATTATCCACAAAAACAACCGCATGCGGATTTCCCATGGAAACACAGGTCATGCGCTACGCTTCGCCGAGAACCGTGATGGGCACATCCACAGCCTGCTCCCCGTCAACCCGGACCGGAATCTGCTCCGGCGACAGCCCCGGCGCTCCCATATTTACCTTTACGAGAGAAACCGTCCCGTTCTCCACCGTCAGATCCAGATATTTGATTCCGGACTTTGTCTCAACGGAAATTGCTGTCTTTTCCGTCATCCCGTGGTCATAGACATACTTTGCCACACAGCGGATTCCGTTTCCGCACATGCTTCCCTCGGAACCGTCGGCATTGTACATCGCCATGCGAAAATCCGCCGCATCCGACGGACAGATCACGATCAATCCGTCGGAGCCGATGCCGAAATGTCGGTCACTGACAAACTTCGAAACGGCTGAAGGATCTTCGATCTGCTCCTCAAAGCCGTTGATATATACATAATCATTGCCGCAGCCGTGCATTTTTGTAAATTTCATAATCCCGCTCCCTTTCAAACGCAATCGCCCGCTACTCCTCCGTCTCCGGATAGTAGATATAGTTGCACTTCAATACCTCACTCTGCATTCCGTATTCGTCCACCGCGATCAGCGAGAGAATATTATTTCCCTCCGGCATCTCCAGCGGTCCCGTGTATTTTGAGGAGGCCGTCGTCGGTGTAGTGTTATCCCATGTGTAATACACGGTCACACCGGACGGAACACTCACGGTAATGGAGGCTGCTGTCGTATACTGGCCGCCGTCGGGCGATACCGTCGGCACATCCGGCGCCTCCAGCTCCACCTCATAGACCGCCGAGACCGTCTCACTGTAATTTCCGTCCTCATCCACACAGACCGCTGTCAGTGTGATCGTTCCCTGCTCCTCAATCTCCACCGGCTCCGTATAGAGGGTATCCTCCGTCGTGGGCTCCGAGCCGTCCAGCGTATAATAAATGCTCAGATTCTTGTTCTCCGCAGTGATTTTTACCTCAAAGTACTCCGTATAGGCGCCGCTCTCCACCTCAATCTCCGGCGTCGGGATAATATAATCCTCAAAGAGTGCAAGGATATCCTCATCCGTGACATCCTCCATCAGCGCCAGGATCAAATCTGTCCGATCCTGTGCCGCATATACACCAATCAGGCCTTCATAGGCCTCTATGCAGTCCGGCTCCATGCTGATCACCTGCAAAAACAGCGATTCCGCCGACTCATACTCTTTCTGTGCGGCGAAAATCTGTGCGTTGAGAAGAAGCGCATCCGTATTTTCCCCATCCAGTGCAAGCAGTTTTTCAAGATAGTCCAGGGCGGACTGGTAATTCTTCTGTGTATACGCCTCCTGCGCCTGCGTGAGCAGATAAACCTCGGAATGATTCTGCCGGTAGCGAAGGGCAAAAATCCCGCCCGCCAGAGCCGCCGCGAGAATCACGATCAGAATGATCCCGTTTCGCCTGCGTTTTTTACGCTTTTTCGCAAGCTTTTTTTCCTCCCGCTCTCTCCGCCGGATCCGCTCTTTTTCCTCCTGCGCAGCCTCTTCTTTTTCCTTCTCTTCGTCCGGATGAAGCTGTTCATCCATCAGCTCACGCAGCAGCTCATCCTCCAGAATGTTGATCTCCGAGACAATCTGTGCCTCCTGTCCGCACTGGGAACAATACACACAGCCCTCTTTCAATTCTGCTTCGCACTTTGAACAAATCATAGTATCCTCTTTCCCGCTATCCTGTCAGAACAAACCTGCGATCACGCCGTTGGCATCGACATCGATATTGTTGGCTGCCGGCTTTTTCGGCAGACCCGGCATCGTCATGATCGCGCCGGTGACCGCAACGACAAATCCCGCTCCCGCGCTGACATAGACCTCCCGCACATTGAGGGTGAACCCGGTCGGCCGTCCCAGCTTATTCTGGTCGTCCGAGAGCGAATACTGCGTCTTCGCCATACAGACGGGGAAGCTGCCCATGCCAAGCTCCTCAATCCGCTTTAACTCTCTGGACGCAGCGCCGGAATAGGAAACCGCGGCAGCGCCGTAGATCTCTCTCGCGATCGTCTCGATTTTTTCCTTCAGAGAAAGCTCATCCCCATACAGGACTTTAAAATCGCTCTCCTTATGCTCCAGGGCATATAAAACCTTTTCCGCCAGCGCGATGCCGCCCTCGCCGCCCTTTTCCCACACCTCGGACAGCGCAAACTCACACCCTCTCTCCACACAGAAATCCTCAACAAACTTTATCTCTGCCGCCGTATCCGTGAGGAAGGAATTCAGTGTGACCACAACCGGCACTCTGTATTTCTGTAAATTCTCAATATGTTTTTTCAGATTCACAATTCCCTTTTTCAGGGCATCCAGATTCTCCGAAGAGAGCTGATCCTTCGGAACACCTCCATTATACTTGAGCGCGCGGATGGTTGCAACCAAAACCACCGCATCCGGTTTCAGACCCGCCTTGCGGCATTTGATATCAAAGAACTTCTCCGCGCCCAGATCGGCTCCGAATCCTGCCTCCGTGATTGTAATATCCGCCAGCTTCATGGCTGTCTTTGTCGCGCGGACACTGTTGCAGCCGTGGGCAATGTTGGCAAACGGGCCGCCGTGCACGATCGCCGGTGTATGCTCCAGCGTCTGAATCAGGTTCGGCTTCATGGCATCCTTTAAGAGCGCCGCCATCGCCCCAACCGCCTGTACATCCGCCGCCGTAACCGGTTTCCCGGAGAAGGAATATCCGACGATCATCCTGCCAAGCCGACGCTTCAGATCCTCCATATCATCCGCAAGACAGAGTACTGCCATGATCTCCGATGCAACCGTGATAACAAAATGATCCTCCCGCACCATGCCGTCCGTCTTGCTTCCGAGTCCGACGACCACGTTTCGCAGAACACGGTCATTCATGTCGAGACACCGCTTCCAGACGACCTGTCTCGGATCGATTCCGAGTGAATTTCCCTGTTGAATATGGTTATCGACCATCGCAGCCAGCAGATTATTTGCCGCTGTGATCGCGTGAAAATCGCCCGTAAAATGCAGGTTCAGATCCTCCATGGGAACCACCTGCGCATACCCGCCGCCGGCCGCTCCGCCTTTGATTCCGAAGCACGGTCCCAGCGATGGCTCACGGAGCGCGAGAATTGCCTTTTTATTTAACTTCCCGAATGCCTGTGCCAGTCCGATGCTGGTCGTCGTCTTGCCCTCTCCGGCCGGGGTCGGGTTGATCGCTGTCACAAGCACCAGCTTCCCGTCCGGGCGGTCCTGTATACGGTGAATCAGGTCATCGGTCAGTTTAGCTTTGTACTTTCCGTACAGCTCGATGTCATCCTCCCCGATCCCAATGCGTGCCGCCACATCGACAATGGGCTCCATCACCGCTTCCTGTGCAATCTGAATGTCTGTTTTCATGAATTCTGTCCTCCTGTAGAAGTGAAATAAAAATACTCTATCTGAAAAAACGCACTGCGTTTTTCATGCAAGACATGCAGATTTCATTCCGTCACCCTTCTTCTCCAAGACGCTCAAAATCCTCCTGCGTCATCAGAACACGGCGGGGCTTTGTTCCCTCCTCCGGCCCTACGACACCGGCCTCCTCCAGTTGATCCATAATGCGCGCCGCACGGTTGAACCCAATCTTAAAATTGCGCTGCAGCATGCCAATGGAACCCTTCTCCTTCTCAATCAGGAAACGGGCTGCATCCTCAAAATATGCGTCCCTGCCGTCATCCGACGAAGGGAATCCGCCTGAGCCGGTACCGAGTGCGGAACCGGAAGTTTTTACCTTTTCCTCTATCTCAGAGCTGTAAGAACCCTGTCCGTTTTTCGCGATAATATCGTCCACAACGCGGGACACCTCCGCATCCGAGACGAATGCCCCCTGAACGCGGAGCGGCTTGGCATACCCCTGCGGATAAAAGAGCATATCCCCTTTTCCGAGAAGCTTTTCCGCGCCGTTCATATCCAGTATCGTCCTGGAATCTACGCCGGATGTGACGGAAAACGCGATGCGTGACGGCATGTTTGCCTTAATCAGACCGGTGATCACGTTGACAGACGGGCGCTGGGTCGCGATGACAAGGTGAATCCCCGCTGTCCTCGCCAGCTGTGCCAGGCGGCAGATCGCATCCTCCACGTCTCCCGCGGCAACCATCATCAGATCCGCCAGTTCATCCACAATCACCACAATCTGCGGCATCTTCTGCGGCTTGTTCTCATCCTCTATATCCCGGATGGACTCCACCTTTTTGTTGTAACCCTGTATGTCGCGGACGCCGTACTCCGCAAACTTGTTATAACGGTCCGTCATCTCTGCTACCGCCCAGTGCAGTGCACCCGCCGCCTTCTTCGGATCCGTGACCACCGGGATCAGAAGATGCGGAATATTGTTGTAGACACTCAGTTCCACCACCTTCGGGTCGATCATGATCAGCTTCGCCTCGGTGGGATCCGCTTTGTACAGAATGCTCATGATGATCGTGTTGATGCAGACCGATTTTCCGGATCCGGTTGCCCCCGCAATGAGCAGATGCGGCATTTTTGCAATATCCGCCACGATCACATGCCCTGCGATATCCTTTCCGGCGCAAAATGCAATCTTTGATTTGTGATTCTGAAACTCAGCGGACTCGACCAGATCGCGGAAAGCGACGGTCACATTCTCCCGGTTCGGCACCTCGATGCCGATGGCCGCTTTGCCGGGAATCGGCGCCTCGATACGGATATCCGATACCATCAGGTTCAGCTTGATGTCGTCGGCCAGCCCTACGATCTTGCTGACCTTGACCCCCATTTCGGGCTGAATCTCATACTGCGTGACAGCCGGTCCGCAGACCACATTGGTCACGCGGGCATTGACGCCGAATGTCTCTAAGGTCTGCTGCAGCTTCATCGACATCTGCTGCAGATGCTGTCTGGAATCTCCGGTCTTGGTCGGATCCCCCTTCGCGAGCAGATTGACATCCGGATATACATAATCCGCCTGATCGTCCGCGGCGCTTTGAATCGCCTCCGAGATACCGGCCGCCTCTGCCGCAGCCGCCTTTGCAGACGCTTTGGTCTTCGCCGGCCTTCTTTTTTTCATCGGAGCCTCCGCTTCCGTTTCTCCGGACTCACTGCTTTGCGCTGTCTCCTGTCCGGACAACCGGATCACCGGTTCCGGCCGGTCACCCCAGCTGTCGGCGGCGGACATCTGCGACATATCGACCTCGCTGAGACGGTCTGACTTTATCTCTTCCTTCGGTGCTTTTAAGCCGGTATCCGTTGAGACACCGGAGACCGTTCTGCCGCGGCGGGTCTTCTCCGCCTCCGCCGCTTCCCGATCCGCCCTTTTCGCGGCATTCTCCCGGCGTTTTCCGGCCGCACTCTTCCCTTTATCATAGACCTTCCGGCTTCCCTGGGAAATTCCCTTAAAGAGAGATTTCTCCGTGATCAGAACCACGCAGAGAATCAAAATGATAAAATCAATAATATATGTAGCGGCCAGCCCGAATGCCCGAAGCATTGCAGACGCAATGACTGCGCCGACCACCCCGCCCCCGGCCTTTGCCGCGGAGCAATCAGTGTATACCGCGCGGAAGTTCTCTGATATTCCTCCTATGTAAACCATGTGGGCAAACACACACAGAAAGATAAAGAAAACAATGCCGGATACGGACTTCATAACCACCCGTCCGGACCATGCGCGGCGGCTTTCCCTGCGATCCGAAATCCGGTTGGAAATCAGAAACGCGGAGACAAGAAAAAACACGACGGGAAAGGCGTAGGACAGAATCCCGAACACACCGAAAAAGAAGTTGCTGACGGCATCGCCAACCACTCCCCCTTTCCCGATATTTGACACAAAAACGACCACGCAGAAGGCAAGCAGCGCAAACAGCAGCACCTCAACCTTCCATGAGAAGGAGGCTGCCGCCGCTTTTTTCTTTCTGGTGTTTGATTTTCTCTTTTTTCCGGAAGTTTTTCTCCGGACAGATGATTTCCCGGATGTTGCCATATAAACCTCACAAAAGAGCCGTTTCCCGAATGCGCAGCCGCATTCTCTTACGCCAGATAAATATACCCGCCGATGGATAACAGACCCACTGCCAGACAGTAAAATGCAAAAAATTTAAACTTTTTATTGCGGACAATCACAAGCATCGTCTTAATGCAGATATAACCCACAACCGCCGCCACAAGCATGCCGACCACATAAATCCCCGCCTGAGACGAAGAAACCGCCATCGAACCGGCATCCTTCACCTCGAGAACCATGGCCCCCAGAATCGCCGGTATGGAAAGGATGAAGGAATACTTCACCGCGAACTTCCGGTCAAACCCGCAGGCCACACAGGCCGTGATCGTGGTTCCGGAGCGGGAAATACCGGGGAAGGTAGCGATTCCCTGACAGATTCCGATGAGAAACGCGTTTGCCCATGAAGCCTCCTTCGGCCTCTTTTTGCCGTCCGGAAGATAGTCGCAGATAAACAGGATGATCGCAGTGATCAGCAGGCAGATACCCGGTATCAGCAGAATCTCCGACGCCATTTCCACCAGATCCGCCGCCACATAACCGATGATGCCGGTCGGAATCGTGGAAACCAGAATCATGAGCACGAATTTCCGGTAACTGTTGCGGACAATCCGCCGGTATCGCCCTTCGATATGCCGCATTTTCCCGATCAGAATCCGGATATTGTACACACAGTCTGCGATAATACAGACCGTCTCCTTTATCAGACGGAAAATGTCTTTGTAATAAATCAGACAGACCGCCGCGAGCGTGCCGACATGGAGCAGAACATCAAAAAACATGCCGGTGTCCGTCTCTACATGAAAGAGTATCTTAAATAAAGCCAGATGTCCCGAGCTGCTCACCGGCAAAAACTCCGTCAGCCCCTGAATCAGTCCCATCAGTATCGATTGCAGTAATGACATAATATCCCCTTTATCTGTGGCAATTCGTAAAATAGCTGCCTGTAACCATACCAGATTTAATATTAGCACACTTTGGATTCTATGTCATCATTCTTTTTTTGATCCTATACGGCAGATCGCCCGCTTCCGCCTATTCGTAAGGCGTCGTATCCTCATTGATCATAAAATGCAGGCGTTTGACAGCTTCCGCAATGCCGCCCACCTCGTTGATGATCCCCTCCGCCACCGCCTCATGACCGACCAGAATGGTGCCGAGATCCTTCGTCAGCATACTGGTGTTCATCATCATCTCCTCGATCCGCTGCGCGCTGACCGCACAGTGCGATTCGATAAACCCCGCGATCCGGTCCTGCA
>JAJQBV010000183.1:12701-15594 GCA_021203115.1 Clostridiales bacterium
GTTTGAAATAGTCGTAGGTCTGCGGCGCACCGATCACCGTGCCCGACAGGCGCACCGGATGGATCACCATGGTACCCGTCGGAACAATATAGGAATAGTCGGTAGATACAGCCAGCGGCACGCCGATGGAGTGGCTCCCGCCCAGTACCAGCGACACGGTGGGCTTGCTCAGCGACGCAATCATCTCCGCGATCGCCAGACCGGACTCCACATCTCTCCCGACGGTATTTAACAAGACCAGAACGCCGTCCACACCGGCGTCATCCTCCACTTCTGCCAGCTTCGGCAGGACATGTTCATATTTCGTGGTTTTTGCCGTAGACGCCAGGCACTCATGCCCCTCGATCTCTCCGATGATTGACAAAAGATATACGCTGTGCTCCTGTCGGCTATGGCTCATCCGGAACTGTCCGAAGTCCCGGATTTCCTCTGTTTTTAACTCTTCTTCTTTTTCCATGCATATCTCTCCATTCTGTCCAGATGCCTGTTGTAAGGTTGTATTTAGTATTTTCCGATCCTGTTTTTCTATACATCTTCTTTGACATCCGGCATGAAGGAAATATGCAGAAAAAATCAGCCGCCGGCTATCCGGCGACTGATCTGATTTTCATCTATTCCCCGATCAGGAAATTGTAGAGATCGCGGTATCTTCCCGCGGAAACACCCCACGAGAAATCGGCCCGCATGCCCCGCTCCACCATCTGGTTCCACTGGCGTTTTTTGTCAAAATAGACCTCCTTGGAGTAGTTGATCACATGGAGCATATCCTCAGAATTGTAAGCCGAGAAGGAGAAACCGGTTCCGGTATTCTCATACTCATTGTACGGCTCCACCGTATCCTTCAGGCCGCCGGTCTCACGGACAATCGGACCGGTCCCGTAACGGAAGGCCATCAGCTGTGTCAGGCCGCAGGGCTCAAACCGGGACGGCATCAGGAAGGCATCCGCCGCCGCATAGAGCTTCTGCGCAAGATCCGCGTCATAGCAGATATTCGCGGAGACGCGGTCCGGATACTTCCATGCGTAATATTTGAACATATTCTCATACTGTTCCTCGCCGGTACCGATCACAACAAACTGCGTGTAATCATCCACAATGCCCTCAAAGCACTGATCAATCAGGTCCAGTCCCTTCTGGTCCGTCAGGCGGGAAACCAGGCCGATCATGTATTTATGCTTATCCACGGCAAGGCCGAGCTGCTCCTGCAGCTTCAGCTTGTTCTGGAATTTCTTCTTGCGGAAGGAATCCGCGTCGTAATTGACATACAGTTTCGGATCCGTCGCCGGGTTGTAAATATCGTAGTCAATCCCGTTTACAATCCCCTGCATATCAAAATGCCGCGCCGCCATCAACCCGTCAAGACCCTCGCCGTAGTACGGCGTCTGAATCTCTCTCGCATAGGTGTCGCTGACCGTCGTGATGTAATCCGCGTAGACGAGGCCGCCCTTCAGCATATTGGCGTCCTTCTTGAACTCCAGCTTATCCGGCGTGAACAGCTCCTTCGGCAGGCCGGTAAGCCCCATCATGGTCTTCACATCCCAGATACCCTGGAACTTCAGATTGTGGATGGTCATCATGGACTTCATGCCCCAGAAGAACATATCCCCCTGAAACTCGGTTTTTAAATAGACCGGGATAAATCCGGTCTGCCAGTCATGGCAGTGGATCAGATCCGGCTGAAATCCGATCAGCGGCAGCATCGACAGAACCGCTTTGTCAAAGAAGCAGAACTTCTCAATATCATAGCGGATATTTCCGTAGGGAAGGAAGCAGTTAAAATACTCCTCATTGTCGATGAAATAATATGTAATCCCGTCCAGCACATATGACAATACGCCCACATACTTATAGGGGACATAGGAGCCGGTCCCCATATAGAAATGCGTCGCATACTGAAACTCATGACGGTACTGCTCCGGAATGCAGGAATAGTTCGGGATCACAACCCGGATATCCCACTCCTCCTTGTCAAACATCTTCGGAAGTGCGCCGCACACATCGGCCAGCCCTCCGGTCTTGATAAACGGCACGCACTCAGACGCTGCAAATAAAACCTTCTTCATAAAACCCCCTCCTCCTGTTATTCATCCCAGTTATGATATACCTGCTGTACGTCGTCATCCTCGTCAAGCAGATCAAGAATCCGGTTGATATTGTTGATATCCTGCTCGTTGGTCAGCTCCACATAGTTCTGCGGAATCATCGTAACCTCGGCACTCGCCATGACGATACCGGCTTCCTCTAAGGCCTGTCTCACATCGCTGAAAGAATCCGGATCCGTAATCACCGTAAAGCTGTCCTCTTCCTCCGTGAAATCCTCCGCGCCCGCATCCAGTGCAAACATCATCAGATCATCCGCATCCATCTCACACTCTTCGCGGTCGATGATGATCTCCCCCTTGCGGTCAAACATGAACGAGACACAGCCCTGTGTGCCAATGCTCCCTTTGCCCTTGGTAAAGGCACTCCTGACATTGGCCGCCGTGCGGTTTTTGTTGTCTGTCAGCGTGTCGACGATGATCGCCGTCCCGCCGGGGCCGTAGCCCTCATATGTAGCCGCCACGTAATTGACGGAAGCCGCGTCGCCGGCCGCCTTTTTGATCCCGCGGTCGATCGTCTCATTCGGCATATTGTTGGCCTTTGCCTTGGCAATCACATCGCGAAGCTTGCTGTTGTTGGCCGGATCCGGCCCGCCCTCCTTTACCGCAACCGCGATCTCACGTCCGATCACTGTAAAAATTTTTCCTTTTGCCGCGTCATTTTTTTCTTTTTTGTGCTTGATGTTGGCAAACTTTGAATGTCCCGAAATCCTTTTTCCTCCCTGTTTTTCATATATATTCTAGTAATTGTTCAAATCACATACACTGAATATGATAGCAGTTATACCCCGAAT
>JAJQBV010000144.1 GCA_021203115.1 Clostridiales bacterium
AAAAACAACTATTTATATTCAAAATACGTTGCTTCGGCTAATTACAGCGAGGTATACCCGCCGTCCACCGCGCAGATCAGTCCAATCACATAGGTGGAGCAGGGAGAGGAAAGGAAAATAGCTGCCGTATCCAGCTCGCCCTCTTTTCCGTACCGCGCCATAGGGATCATCGTCCGTGCATACTCCTGGAAAAACTCACTGTCCAGGGTCTCCTTCGTCAGCGGTGTCTCGAAATATCCGGGGCAGATTGCGTTGACAGTGATGCCCTTCTCACCCCACTCGGCCGCCAGCGCGCGGGTCAGGTTGACAACGCCGCCCTTTGCCGCATGGTACGGGGAAGCCGGTGCAATCTTGTTTCCGACCAGTCCGTACATTGAAGCAATGTTGATGATCCGGCCGTATCCGGCGGGAAGCATGGCCTTCTTTGCCACGGCGCGCGCCATCTTGAAGGTACCGGCCAGATCGATGTTTACCTCATTCATAAACTGCTCGTCGGTGATATCCTCTGCCGGGGTAACGGCGCCGGTACCGGCGTTATTAATCAGGATATCTATGCGCCCCATCTTTTCCAGAATCTCATCAACCGCCGCATCAATCGCCTCTGTGTCGGTGATATCGCACTTCACGCCGATGGCTTTGACTCCGTATGCTGCTGCGATCTCCGCCGCGTTGGCGTCGACTTTCTCTTTCCGTCTGGCAAGGCAGACAATGTTCGCGCCCTGATTCGCCAGCGCCTTCGCCATCTGTACACCCAGCCCGGTAGAAGCACCGGTTACTACTGCTACCTGTCCTGAAAGGTCAAAATAATTTTTCATCTGAATCCATCTCCTTTGTTTTTATACATCAATATTGCCCGCTTAACGCGAACCTAAGATGAATGATATCAGGAAACCGACACTCGATAAATATTCAATTCAGATATTTTTTAAGGGGTCAATTTTTGCCTGTTCCGGGTAATGTCATTTTCAAAGACACGCTCGATGATTTCAATAGCCAGATTGACCTGATCCGGCTCCAGGCCGGCATAGTTGATAATGAGCGTTCCCATGCTTTTCAGTCCCTGATGACGGGTGTAATCGGAGAGAAGCGCCAGTTCGATATTCTGTTCTTTGGCCTTTTCCTTAATCTGCCTGTCGGTTAAAGTTGTATTGGCATGGAGGAGAAAATGGGTTCCGGCATTGGCCTCCCGTATTTCGCTGATCCGGCTCAGCTCAGAGTTTTTCAGTGCTCCCAGAATCAGATCCCGTTTTTGTTTGTAAATCTGTTTCATCCGGTTGATATGGCGGGAAAAATACCCCTCGGAGATAAAATGAGCCAGGGTCAGCTGCTCGAAGGAGGAGACCGTGCAGGAATAAAAGCTCATGGTATCCTGATACCGCTCCAGCAGATAAGGCGGCAGGATCATATAGCTGATGCGGATGGAAGGCACCAGACTCTTGGAAAAGGTGTTCATATAGATTACCTTCTCCGCCTCGTCAATGGCGTACATGGGCGGAATAATTCTTCCGGCATAGCGGAGCTCCGAGTCGTAGTCATCCTCAATGATATAGCGCTCCGGTTTTTCCCTCGCCCACTGCAAAAGCTGAAGTCGCCGCGTGATGGGCATGACAGTCCCGGTAGGGAAGTGATTGGAGGGAGAGACATGGATGACATTGGCGCTGCTATTCCGGAGATAATCAATGCGCATGCCGTCGTCGTCCATTGGAATATAATCCCAGACCGTGCCCTGACTGGCGGAAATCTCGGAGAATTTCTTATATCCGGGGTCCTCCATCGCCATGACCGTGTTAAACCCCAATACCTGTAGGAGGCGCGAATAGAGGTACTCCGTTCCGGCACCGATGATGATCTGCTCCGGATCTGCCTCGATCCCCCGATGACGGTACAGATAGGCAGACAGCGCACTGCGCAGCTCATAGAGTCCGTTGTAGGGCACTGTGGCGAGGATGGCGGCATTGCGCTCGGACAGCACCGTGCGCATCAGTTTAGACCATGTGGCAAACGGAAAATGCTCCACAGACGAACGGTTTGCCTTGAAATCCAGCACGCGGGGCGGCGCCGTTTCCTCCTGCCGCGTCAATACCTTCGGGTCAAACGGCCGGGCCGCTTCGCGGAACGGTACCGGTTCAACCAGATCATTGACAAAAAATCCCCTTCCGGCCTCACCGTGGATGTAACCCTCCAGAACCAGCTGGGCGTAAGCGTTCTCCACGGAAGTGACGCTGATGTTCAGGTCACGGGCGAGCAGGCGTTTGGAGGGGATGCGCTCCCCGGCCGGAAGCTTCCCGCTTAAGATATCCTCGCGGACACATTGGTACAGATAGTCGTAAATCGTGCAATCGCCGCGGTCTTTCATGGAATAATTCGGCATGGTGTTCTCCTGACTGACATGATTGATATAAAATTATCGAAAGGTCAGTTTTATGGTAACACATAAATTGTATTCTGAAAACACTTATGTTAAACTATAATCGAATTTTACAGCAAAAGAGCGCCCCCTCATGACC
>JAJQBV010000217.1 GCA_021203115.1 Clostridiales bacterium
TACAGGAAAGATTGTTTACGGAGGTGTAAAGGCATGAGTGATTCTTCTAAAATGACAATATCCATAAACATAGAATATACATAGACAAAAATATTACAAAGCTACAGGAGACGGCAGCACAGAGAAAGGAAGTTCTCAATCTCAGGATTTGTATTTTCCGTCAGCCATGTGGCAGAAAGGTCGCGGTGTTCATGGAAATCCCGCACTTTCAGGACATAGCTGAAGCTTTGCGTATCCCGCGCAACTGACTCCGGCCAGATACCGATGCCGGTATTGTTGCTTACACCGAGAAGAACGGCATGCAGATTGTTGACGGTTTTAAAATTTTTGAAATATTTTCGGACAGAATAATGGATGTCCTGTATGATCTGACTGACCGGTTGTTCCGCATAAAGCAGGGTCTCCTCGGAAAAGTCTTCCAGACAAAGTTCAGTTTTATGTGTCAGCGGGGAATCGATACTGCAGGCAAAGCAGAGCGGTTCCCTTTTTAAAATTCGGTTAGTTAAAGTCGAATCTTCTATGTCGTCAGATGTGGGATAGACAATACACAGGTCTGCTTCGTTTCGAATCACGACTTTGGTCTCGCCGCCCCACTCTGTCTGGAAGATGTTCAGGGCGACATGCGGATGCAGGCGGGTATATTCTTTATAAATATTGCGAAGGCATTGCGAATACATGGGAGAACAGATCACATCCAGCTTCGCATGCTCTCTGGATTCGGCATCCTTCACATGCCGCTCGATCGTGTTGATATAGGAGATCAATTGTTTTTCTTCTGCAAACAGGGTCTGACCGGCTTCTGTCAGCATGACATGATGCCGGTCACGCTCCATCAGTTTTACACCTAATTCCTCTTCTAGAGCAGAAATATGCCTGCTCAGAGAAGACTGGGTGGTAAACAGGGATTTAGCGGCTTTAGTAAAACTCAGCGTATCCGCCGCTGCCAGAAAACTTTTCAGGTATGTCAGGTTCATAGGTTTCTCCTTGTCGTTTTCCTGCAATAAATGTCAATTTATCTCCTGCAAACCATATCATATTCAGAAAATTCTATCAAGCCAGTAATGCAAAATTGCGATTACTATCGCAGCATACAAATAACCGTTCGCAGATAGAATGAGATACACTCTTTGTATCAGAAAATATTTGAAAGGGGGAGGAAAATGGTTACGACATATCAGCAGCTATGTCCGGTTATGTTTGGCGTTGGGGCGATTGAAATGCTTGGCGAACGGGCGGCTGCAATGAATGCAAAACATGTGTTTTGTGTTTGCGATACGGGAGTAAGAATGACGGGACTCATTGACCGGATCTGTAAGATTTTGGAGCAGGAAAAGATTGAGGTGACAGTTTTTGATGAAGTGCTTCCGGACGCGCCGAATGATGTGGTAGAGCGGGCAGGAGAACTTGCCAATCTTGCGGAGGCAGACATGGTTCTCGGAGTCGGCGGAGGAAGCAGCCTGGACACGGCGAAAGCAGTTTCTGTTTTATGTGACAACCCGGCGCCGATCTCTGATTATTATCTGTCGAACAATGGAACCTTTCAGATTCGGACGCCGCTGGTGTTGATTCCGACGGCATCCGGAACTGGCAGTGAGGTCACGATCATGAGTGTGATTCATGATGGAGCGAGTGATGCGAAGGAGGTGGTTATGCGTCATGCGGATCTTGCAATTGTGGATCCGGAATTGACAGCGACAGCACCGCCTGCAGTGACAGCGGCTACGGCGCTGGATGCCATGTCCCACGCGGTAGAGGCATACACATCAAGCGGACACAGCCCGAATTCGGATATGCAGGCGCTCACAGCGATCAGGCTGATTGCTCGGAATCTGGAGACGGCATATCGCGATGGAGATAACATGGAGGCTCGAACGAATCTTTCATTTGCCAGTAATCTTGCAGGTATGGCTTTTAATGATGCCAGCGTACATTTCGGGCATGCAGCTGCTCACGAGCTTGGGATCCGTTTTCATATGCCGCATGGTGTGGCCTGTGCTCTTACGCTTCCGGTTGTAATCTGTTTTGCGAAAGGTGTCATGCCGGAACGCGTGGTGCAGATTGCAAAGGCATTGGGGATGTCTCAGACGGAAGAATCTGACACACAGAAAGCCTGCCAGTTCGCGGTTCGTGAAGTGACTCGCCTGATGCGAGCTGTTGGAATCCGCTCTATGAGAGGGCAGGGAATCACACTGGAACAGGCTGTCAGCTGTGCGAAAGGAGCAGTGGAAAAAAACGGGTTTATCGCGTATTCTCCGAAACCGGTGACGACAGAGACCATGAAAGATCTGCTGGAACAAATGTATCGAATTTATCAGTAGGCGAACAACAGAAAAAGAGAATAGGTGATTGTGGGAATCCCTAAAGAGAAGTATGCAAAAAACAAATGTTACAGTAAAAGAAGAGAATAACCATGACATGAAATATGAGTTAAAGTAATCTTATAAACTTAAGAAGAAAGGACGATGATGGATATGAGCTTTAAAAGTTATAAAGATATCCCACAGGATGTAATTGAGGAGCTTCTTGCGCCGGTATACGGCCCGATGGAGTTCGGCGATGCGATGTTGGAGGATGGAACAGTGTATTCCTCCACTTATATGCGCTTTCCCTATGCCAAGGGTTACATGATTGATTGGTGGTTCAGCAGCCGCCTTAATAACACAAATGATTATCAGTTTTGGAGCCCTGATCACGGCACATTTGAATGGGCAGAGAATAAAAAACCGGGGACTACAGTTGGAGCGACTCATATCAGTAAAGAGCAGATCGGGGATGCGATCATTCCGATGCAGATTTCGTTCTATGATCCGGCAGATATTGTGGATACTTCCCGATTCAAGGAGGCCAATATATCCTGCTTCCTCGTAGCCGAAGTGCGTTTGCAGACCGGTGAATTGTTAAGCTGTTTTCTGCATGTGTCGCGGGATACATATTACGGGTGCGAGCTTCGGAATCGTTTCTGGGCACCGGGAGATACGAGAGAGTATACAAGACAGATGAACAAGCATAATATTGAGGAGATGGGGAGTCTCGCGGAGTTTCTGCCGGGATTATATTTGAGGGAAAATCAGAAGTAAGGGGGACGAGAAGCTGTGAAAAACGGAAATTATAACAAAGTAGAGCAGGAGTTTGTTGATACAATACGAAATGTAGTGAACAAAGAGGTCGCGAAGAACTCCATGGTCAATATATCTGAGGCGACAAGGGATGCAATTCTGAACTACTCAGAATGGGCAGATCCGTGGAATCCCCTTTACAGTGATCCGGAGTACGCAAAAAATACATCTTACGGGAAACTGCCTGCGCCACCGCATTTTCTGGAGGTGGTCAATTCTCTGACAGTGTGGCCGCCTCACCCGGCAGAGGGATTTATGGATCATGATTACGCGGGCGATTATATGGAATATAAAAAGCCGATTCTGGTCGGGGACACTTTCACTCTTACCAGAGAAGAGAATCTGCTGGAAGAGATCTCGGAGGAACTGGATGACGAAAACCGGCACTTTGCTTTTACGAGTAATCGGAGCCATGTCATGAATCAAACCGGAGAGGAGATTGGATTTTCAGAACAGCTTGTCAGTCTGACTCTTCGGGAGAAGCCGAGTGAAATGGATTTGGACAAGTTTCCTTTTGGCGATCATGTTTACACGCAGGAGGAGTGGGAGTATATCAATCAGGTGATTGCGAATGAGAAAATTCGCGGCAGCGAGACCCGTTACTGGGAAGATGTACAGTTGAATGAGGAGCTTCCGGCAGTTACGATTGGCCCCACTACAATTTGGGACATGGTTGCTTTCTTTGCGGCCCGTCATGAGGTGCCCTTCCATCCGTCCCGTTTCTTCCGGAATCTTCCGAATGCAGATGTGATTGCGGACGAACGGACCAACAATACTTTTGTTCCGTTCTGCTGGCATTTCAACAATGATCGGGCAAAACCACTCGGATTTCCCCGTGCGTTCAATTTCGGAGGAAGCGCAGCAGCTCAGTTGATGCGCCTTGCAACAAACTGGTGCGGTGACGATGGACGGATAAAGATACTGAACTGGCGCCATGTGTTGAGGACGCCTCATGGAGATTGTACTGTAGGCTATGGAAAGGTAATCAGAAAATACGAGAAGGACGGGGAATATCTGGTAGATGTTCTGGCATTTCTCCTGAATCAGTGTAGAGGAAACCTTTCTGAGGTTGCGACAATCACCATCGCACTGCCCGCGCGGTCGGGCGCAAAAGACCTGGAAAAGCAATTCGGTGAAATTGATGTCGCCGGTGATTTTAGGCGAGGCGATAAAGTAAAGATCGCACGGATCCCGAAGTATCATTTCCCGACCGGTTATCCGCTGGAAGGTGCAGAGGGTGTTGTAGAACCTAAATTTTCCTGGCAGGCAGCAGATTTCCATCGCTTTGGGGGCTATACAAGTATTCAGATTACAAAATGTGATCAGCCGCTGACACTCAGC
Source organism: Clostridiales bacterium (assembly GCA_021203115.1). GTDB lineage: Bacteria > Bacillota > Clostridia > Lachnospirales > Lachnospiraceae > Eubacterium_I. The sequence goes on from JAJQBV010000217.1 coordinate 4,458, forward strand.
GACCGGGTCATGGTTCCCACAGAGCTTTTGGAGAAAATCTGAGTAAGCATATTATAATCAAATTTTGTTAAATCCCATTCATGAAGAATCAGGCCAAAACGGCTAACCGGGTTGCCTGATTCTTTGTTTCGTGCGTCTGATATGAGAACCGTATATCAGGTGTCGCAAGAGGACAGTGGCGAATCGCTGTCTGCTTGATTATGTAGAAGAAACGAATATTATGAGAAACGGGCACGGACTCTGTCGCAATTTTACGATGAGAATTTCTTGAGGACAGGCATAATCTTTTTTATAATTACTTTATATTTAAAGAAAGACAGGAGGCCTGAGAGATGGAGAGAGTGCGTTACATGATATCGGATGCAGCCAGTCGGATTCAGGTAGAATCGCATGTGCTGCGCTACTGGGAGGAAGAGCTGGAACTGGAGGTGCCCCGCAATGAGATGGGGCACCGTTATTATACAGAAGAAAATATACGGCAGTTTGAGCAGATCAAGAAGCTGAAGGCGGAAGGGTTTCAGTTGAAAGCCATCAAGATGATGATCCACAATACGACGGCCGGGGACGAGGAGATGAAAGAAGAGCTTGCCGACGATACAGTCGGGGAGCTTTCTTTGTCGAGACCGCAGGAGACGGCGCCCGTGCAGGAAGAGCAGCTCTCCCAATTGGAACAGTTTCAACTGATGATGAGCGAGATCGTCCGTAACGCCATCGCGGAGAACAATCAGGCGCTGGGTCAGGAGATCGGCGCGCAGGTGGAGGAGAAGGTGATCAAGGAGATGAATTATCTTATGCGCGAGCGGGAAGAGCAGGAGGAAGAGCGGTTCCGCAGACTGGACGAGGCCATCCGGAGCCGACAGCGGCGCACACCGCGAGAAAAACGAAAATTTTTCCATGCACCCATTCACAAAGCGGAGGAAATGGGGTAGACTATGGAAAGAAAAATTACAGCACGAGGAGTACATAACTATGAATATTGTGGTTTTGGCCGGCGGATTGAGCACGGAGCGCGACGTTTCCCTGACGACGGGCAGCATGGTGAGCCGGGCGTTGCGGGAGCGGGGACACTGTGTGATCATGCTGGATGTCTATCTGGGTTATGAGGGGGAGGATTGCGATATCGCGGATGTTTTCTCCCGTTCGGAGGAGGTCGGTGTGACCGCCGGAGCCATTTCGGCCGAGGCGCCGGATCTGGCGCAGGTAAAGGCGATGCGGGGCGATTCGCCGGACGGCTTTTTCGGCCCGAACGTGATCCGCATCTGTCAGGCGGCGGATTTTGTCTTTATGGCTCTCCACGGGGAAAACGGGGAGGACGGCAGGATTCAGGCAGCCTTTGACCTTCTCGGTATCCGCTATACCGGCACGGGATACTTAAGCAGCGCGCTGGCCATGGACAAGGGCATTTCCAAGGAGATGTTTGAGGCGGCAGGCATCCCGACGCCGCACGGCATTTCCATGAAAAAGGAGGCGCCGGTCGCCTTTGCGCAGACGGGGATGACGCTGCCCTGTGTGGTGAAGCCCTGCTGCGGCGGCTCCAGCATCGGGGTCTCCATCGTCCGCACGGAGGAGGAGTTTGACGAGGCGTTGGCGCACGCTTTTCAGTTTGAAGAGAAGGTCATCGTCGAGGATTATGTGAAGGGCAGGGAGTTTTCCGTCGGAGTGATCGATTATGAAGCGCTTCCCGTCATAGAAATCGCGCCCATCGAGGGCTTTTACGATTACGCGAACAAGTACAAGGCGGGGAGTACTGTTGAGACCTGCCCGGCCGATCTTCCCGCACAGATCGCGGAGCGGATGCAGCAGATTGCCGTGCAGGCCTGTGAGACACTGGGGCTTGACACCTATTCCCGCATGGATTTTCTGCTGAATGATAAAAATGAATTGTTCTGTCTGGAGGCCAACACGCTTCCCGGGATGACGCCCACCAGCCTTCTTCCGCAGGAGGCGGCGGCGGTCGGGATGGACTTCCCGACGCTCTGTGAACACCTGATTCAGATTTCACAGGAGAAGTACGAATAATCAGAGGAGCAATATCATGCGTTTTATGACTTTGGAAAATATAGCCCGCGCCTGCGGCGGCACTTTTTACGGCGATGACGGCGCGCTCTCACGGGAGGCTGCCGGTGTCGTCATTGACAGCCGGCAGGTCCAAAAGGACTTTCTCTATATCGCCATGCGCGGGGAGCGCGCGGACGGCCACCGCTTCATTCCGGATGTCTTTGCAAAGGGGGCGGCGGCAGTGATCTCGGAGGAGATTTTTGATGACCCTGCCGGGCCGTATATTCTGGTGGATTCGTGTCCGCAGGCATTGAAAGATATCGCGGAGTTTTACCGCTCCACCCTCACCATTCCCATCGTCGGCATCGCGGGGAGTGTGGGGAAGACCAGCACGAAGGAGATGATCGCCGCTGTTCTGGCGCAGAAGCTCTGCGTGCTGAAGACAGAGGGGAATTTTAACAACGAGATCGGTCTGCCGCTGACGCTCCTCCGCATCCGGCCGGAGCATGAGGCAGCCGTGGTCGAGATGGGGATCTCGGATTTTGGCGAGATGCACCGCCTCGCAAAGATGGCGCGGCCGGACATCTGCGTGATGACAAACATCGGACAGTGCCATCTGGAGAATCTGATCGACCGTGACGGTGCCCTGCGCGCGAAGTCGGAGATGTTTGACTATCTGAGACCGGATGGTGTGATCGTTTTAAACGGCAACGATGATAAGCTGGATACCATAGAGGAGAAAAACGGTGTTCGCCCTGTCCGCTATTTTGTGGAGGACGGAACGGTGCTCTCTCCGGAGCATGACTGCTTTGTGACGGCGGACTCTATTGTAAACCATGGGGTGAAGGGGATGGAGGCGGTTTTGCATTTCCACGGCGAAGATGCGGAGGATTGTCCGGTCTGTGAGCCGGTTCCGGGACTTCATAACATTTACAATGCCTGCGCCGCGGCTTGCGTGGGGGATGCCCTCGGACTTTCCCATGCGGAAATCTGTGCGGGAATCACCCATGCAGGGACGATTGAGGGCCGGACGAACCTGATCGAGACCGGCGGCATCGTGATTATCGATGACTGCTACAACGCCAATCCGGTTTCCATGCGGGCATCGCTGGATGTGCTGGCGCACACGAAGGGCCGACGGATTGCGGTTCTCGGCGATATGGGCGAGCTGGGACAGGACGAGCGGGCACTTCACCGCGCGGTGGGGGCGTATGCGGCGGGCAAGGGAATCGACCGGATTTTCTGCACCGGTACGCTCTCGGAGGAGATCGTAAACGGCGCGATGCCGGCCTGCGCAGCCGAACATTTTGACGATGTCGATGCGCTTCTTGCCTCGCTCTTATCCTACATAAAAAAAGGGGATGCCATTCTGGTCAAAGCATCCCATTTCATGAAATATTCTGTTATTGTCGCCGCTCTGAGAAAGGCGGCAGATGATCGATCCCTTTAATATGTAAAATCCGGTTCTTTCGCGCGGTCCAGCATCTTCTGGATCGCGTTTTGCGTGATGGAAGCCAGCGCCTTTTTTTCTTCCTTCGGGAGCTCTTTGGGATAAATCGGCGTGCCGTACTGCACGATCACATGGGTCGGCTCCACCCGCGGGATATGGTCCTCCAGTATATGTCTGGTGTTGGAGATGGCGATGGGAATGACCGGACAGCCGGTTTTTTCCGCAATCTTTAGACTCCCGTTTTTGAAAGGGATCATCTCCTCGGAATCTCCCCGGGTTCCCTCCGGAAAGATGCACATGGAAATGCCTTTTTTGATCTGTTCAATTCCTTCCAGAATCACCTGAACGCCCTGCTTCATGTCGTCACGCTTCATGAAGAGGCAGTAGAGACGGCGCATCCAGATGTTCAGCAGAGGGATTTTCTCAATATCATCCTTGGAGATATATCCGGTCAAAGCCGGACAGAGAGAATAGGTGATGACGATGTCGAAAATACTGTTGTGGTTTGCCACATAGAGTACGGCCTGATCGGTCGGGATATTCTCATGGCCGATCACCGTCGTCTTTACGCCGCAGATACGGTTGACGATACCGAGAGCCCACTGTACCATCCGAAGACTGCTGATATCCCTCTTGTACGGGTTGACCTTCCCGATCAGGTATTCGATCCCCAGAACCGGAATCCCGACAATCAGATATAAAACGGCGAATCCTAACGCCAGAATTGTCCTTAGCATGATAGCTTCCTCCAAAATCACATACACGATAAATCTAGCACACTTTCCGAATTCCGTCAACGATTTGCCATGGAAGGATTTGTATAGATAAATCCGATATGTAAATGACGCGGCAGATACCAGCAACATGTTTTCAGGCAACTTTTGTAGGGGCGCTTTTAGCTGAGACGAAATCCACCGCTTACGGAGACTTAGACGCGAAGGCTCTCCTGAGCGTCTTAGCCGGAGTTAGCGGTTAGTTTATCGAAGCGTTGCCCCGGTTGCCTGAAAACATGTCCGTGGTATCGCCTGCGTCCCGTACAAATAGATGAAACTTCCTGTGCATAAATTTTCACTGCCTTTCATAGGATGGAATGAGGAATCGTAAGGGAAGGATAGTTTATGGGGCGAAAGCCGTACATTTTGCTGATTGTGCTGCTCGGCGTGCTTCTGACCTGCGGCTGTTCACTGCAGAAAGCCGGAACGGAAAAGATCCGGGATCTGGATTATACGGTCCTTGCGGAGACGGAGATTCCGGAGGCGCTGCTGGAGAAAATCACGGAGAATCAGTCGGATGATCTGAAAATGACATATCGGGAGGATGACTATCTCTATATTGTCCGCGGATTCGGCATGCAGGAGACGGGCGGATACAGCATCCGGATGCAGGAACTGTATCTGGCGGAGAATGCCATATATTTCGACGCGGATCTGATCGGACCGGAGAACGGGGAGGATGTGGAGAAAGCTGTGAGCTATCCGTATATTGTGATCAAGACGGAGCGTCTGGAAGAAAATGTAATTTTTGAATGAAAAATATGCAGGAGGGACAGCATGGAGCTTACAACAACCAGAATACCGATGGAGCGGGAGCGGGGCGAGGCCTCGGTTCAGGCGACATTTGATGAGGTATATAATCTGCCGGACTATCTGCCGGATCTTTTTTCCGTGATACTGGCGGATGCAGAGGTGCAGGTGGATGAAACCAAATGCGGCGCAGGCCACGTGACGGCGCGCGGGGAAATCCGCTACCGGGTTTTGTACAGAACAGAGCAGAACGAGTGGAAGATCGCCTGTCTGGAGGGGAAGATTCCGTTTCAGGAGAAAATTGCCGTGGAGGATATGGATGAGTTCGACATGGCGCAGGTTGAACCGGTTCTGGAGGATCTGTCGGTCCGGATCGCCAACGCCCGCAAGCTGAGTGCCCGCGCGTTGCTTGAGCTTTCGGCCACGGGGTGGGAGCGTTATGATGTGGATGTTCCCGTCGGCGTTGAGGCAGAAAAAATGCCGGAGCTTCTGATGCGGGAGCGGGAATTTCTGGAGCTTCGCTATCAGGGGGAGGAAATCTGCCGCATCCGCGAGGAGATCCGACTGGCCTCCGGCAAACCGAATATCCGCCGGATTCTCTGGCAGCAGGCACAGGTTTTCGGGCTGGAGGAGAGAGTTTCGGCAGGCGTCGTCAGCATACAGGGAGAAATTCAGGTGTTTGTCGGCTATGCCGGGGAGTAGAACGGCGGCCTGGTGTGGTTTCAGGAGAAGGTGCCGTTTCTGTGTGAGTTTGAAATTCCTGAGGCGGACAGCAGTGTGGTCCCGTATATCGTGGCGGAGGTAAAAAATATCTCCTGCAGCAGCGGAGAGGATGACGATCGGGAGTCACGGGTCGTTCTGGTGGAGGCGGGTCTATCCGCAAATATCCGCCTGTATGCGGAACGGAAGCAGGAGATGCTCTGCGATGCGTATGCACTGGATCATGAGCTGATTCTGAAAAAAGATGCCGTTTCGTGCGCCGGGCTGCGCATGAAGAATACATCCGTCTGCCGCGTCAACGACACGATACAGATTGAGGCGCAGGGGAGCGATATTCTGCAGATCTGTGCTGGATTCGGAACGGTTGAGATGGATCGCCGGACCAGGACCGCGGACGGCATCCGGGTGGAAGGCGCTGTTCGGATCCGTATCCTTTATCTGACCAGCAGCGACACTTCACCCATAGAAGCAGCGGAAGGGGTGCTTCCGTTCCAACACACCATCGAGATTCCGGGTCTTCTGCCGGAGGATGAGGTCAGACTGCGGCACTCGGTGGATGCACTCTCCTTTTTGATGAAGGGCAGTCGGGAGGCGGAGGCACAGGCGGCCGTCAGCCTGCAGGCGATGGTGGTGTCGGCCGGGGAGACGGAGCTGATCCGCGGGATGGAAGAAGCAGAATTTCCCACCGGGGAACGCAGCGCGCAGCCGTCCATGGTCGGGCTGACGCTGACGGCAAAGGATATACTCTGGGACATTGCGAAGCGATATCACACAACAATTGAACAGATCCGGAAAACGAACCGGCTTGAGTCGGATACCGCGGCGGCGGGAATGAAGCTTCTGGTGCTGAAGCAGCTTCCGGAACAGTTGTAAAGCGCAGTTTGTTACATAAATATTACAAAAGAATATGAATTATTTCTGAAAAATGTCTTTTTGTATTGAATTTTGACCGGGTTGATGGTATACTGTGGAACACCGAAGGCGGGTCATGCCTTTCACACAGATTGAAACCGACAATCAGGATGATTCCTTTTACGAAGAGACAGGAGCAGAGATATTTTATGAGAAAGAAACTGATCGCCATCAGCCTGGTCATAGCCATGATGCTCGGATGCACGCAGATGGCCGGAGCGACAAGCCTTTCAACTGCAAAGAGCAAGAAGAGCGAGGCACAGAGCAATCTGAGTGCGGTTCAGAGTGAGATCAGCAGCATCGAGTCCAAACAGGCGAGCCTTCAGGCGCAGATTGACGAGCTGGATGCGGAGCTTGTACAGGTCATTATCGATATTAATACGACACAGGCGGACATTGAGGCGAAAAAGGTTGAGCTGGCTCAGGCAGAGGCAGACCTTGAAACTGCAAAGGAGACAGAGGCAGAGCAGTACGAGTCCATGAAGGAACGGATTGTGTACATGTATGAGAATGGGGATTCTTCCTTCCTGACAGCGCTCATGGGCGCCGACAGCTTTGCAGACGTTTTGAATAAGATTGAGAGTTACTCCACCGTATACGATTACGACAGATCCCTTCTGATTGAGTACCAGAATACCAAGCTTGAGGTTGAGGATCTCGTCGCTCAGGTGGAAAATGAAAAGGCAGAGCTGGAGGAGATTGAGGCTACATACGAGGAGCAGCAGGCAGAGCTTGAGGCGGTGAAGGCGCAGAAGAGCAGTGAGCTATCCGATTACGCGGCGAAGCTGGCTGCGGCGGAGAGCCTTGCGGCGCAGTACCAGGAGACGATCGATGAGCAGAACGCGATCATTGCAGCGGCGCAGGCGGCCGTGACATCGACGACGGTCGGTTCGGTCACGAGCGGTTCCTCCAGTGTTTCCTCCGGAAGCTCGAGTTCCTCTTCGACATCCAGCTACAGTGGCAGCGGTTCCGGCTCGGCGGTGGCCAGCTATGCCTGCCAGTTTTTGGGGAATCCGTATGTATACGGCGGAACGAGCCTGACCAACGGATGTGACTGCTCCGGTTTTGTCATGAGCGTATACGCACATTTCGGTGTTTCTCTTCCGCACAGTTCCAGCGCGCTGCGCTCGGTGGGAACCGGCGTTTCGGTGTCTGATATGCAGCCGGGCGATATCGTCTGCTACAGCGGACATGTGGGTATCTATGTGGGGAACAACACGATCATCAATGCGTCAAGCCCTTCCACCGGCATCAAGTATTCGAGCGCTACATACAAGACCATTCTGGCGGTGCGCAGGATATTCTAGTACGGAATAAATAAGATTTATCGAATCGGTGTGATCCGTTTGGGTCATGCCGATTTTCTTTGTCGGGCAAAACCGGGAAATCCCCCTTCCTTTTTCCTTTCAGGTGTGGTATGATGTCTTTTGGATTTGCTGCACTAAAGCGTTAATGCGTTTGGGCGGTAAATTCCAAAGAACACAGCGGAGGAGAAGAAAATGATAGCGAAGCGTCTGAGGAGATCTCTGGATACATCGATCTGCATCCGGGATATCTTTGAGGAGGGGAAAAAGCTTGCCGATGTCTACGGCAGGGAGAATATTTTTAATTTTACGATTGGCAATCCCAGCGTGGAGCCGCCGGCCGTTGTCAATGAGGCAATAAAGGAGATTCTGGATACGGAGGATGCGACATCCCTCCACGGGTATCCGGCGAATGTGGGTCATCCGGATGTCCGGGCGCATATCGCGGGATACCTGAATAAAACCTACGGCTGCAATTATGATGAGAACGGCATCATCATGACGGTCGGCGCGGCGGCGGCCATCGTGGTCATTGCCAACGCGCTTCTGGATCAGGGCGACGAGGTCGTCACCTTCGCCCCCTATTTCTGGGAGTACAAGAGCTATGTAGAGTCTCTCTACGGGAAGCTGGTACCGGCATTGTGCAACATGGAGACGCTGCAGCCGGATCCGGTTACGTTCGAGGCGGCGCTCAGCCCCCGGACAAGGTTTGTGATCATCAATACACCGAACAATCCGACCGGTGCGGTCTACACAGAGGAGTCCATCATTGCCGTGACGGATATCCTGAAGCGGAAGCAGGAGGAGTACGGCCATCCGATCTATCTGGTGTCGGATGAGCCTTACCGAAAACTGGCATATGATATCGAGGTGCCGTATCTGACCCATTACTATCAGAACACGATCGTGGTATACTCTTACAGCAAGGCGCTCTCGATTCCGGGCGAGCGGATCGGTTATCTGGCAATGGAGCCCTGTGTGCAGGATATGCGGGATCTCTATGCGGGCATGACGGCGTCCATGCGCTACCTCGGATATGTGAACGCGCCGTCGCTTCAGCAGAAAATGCTGCTGAAATGCGTGGATGCCTCCGTGGATATCAATATTTATAAGAAAACGAGGGATATTCTCTATCAGGGACTGGTGGATATCGGTTATACCTGTATCCATCCGGACGGCGCATTTTATCTCTTCATGAAAGCGTTGGAGCCGGATGATTTCCAGTTCTGCAAGGAGGCCAAAAAGGAGAGAATCCTGATGGCTCCGGGTGCGGCGTTCTACGGGCCGGGTTGGGTGCGCATCTCCTACTGCGTGCCGGACGAGGTCGCGACGAGGAGTCTGCCGGCGTTCCGGAGACTGTATGAGAGATATCAGAATAAATAAGGAACTATTATAAGGAAAGAATCACAGTATGAACATAGCCGGTGAGAAAGAGCAATCCGTATATATATATGCATATCGATGGCCTGACAGGCAGGACCTGCCGAGCCATGAGCTCTTGCGGCGGGCAGTATCCCGCTATCTCGGCAAAGAGATCGCGGACATAACGGTCTGCCGGGATGAGGAGCACGGAAAGCCTTATATCCGGGAGCTTTTGCAGGTCCATTTTTCGATTTCACACAGCGCGGACCGGTGGGCATGTGCCGTAAGCGGTGCTGAGGTGGGACTGGATCTGCAGGAGGCGGGAATTGCCGACGGGGAAAAGCTTGCCCGTCGGTTTTTCCATCCGTCGGAGATTGCATGGCTTAAGGAGAACGGTTTTGAGGAGTTTACCAGGCTCTGGACCTGCAAGGAGAGTTATGTCAAATATACCGGAACCGGCCTCAGGGAAGGTCTGGATTATTTTTCCGTGGTGGACGGCAGCCTGCCGGTCTGTCAGCAGGAGATCTCCTTCCGCGAGGGGTTTTACATGGTGGTGACGACGGAAGAAAAGGTTCCGGTTCACCTGTTTTGCGAGCAATAAGACAGAAAAATCAGAAAATATTGTCATAATACAGGAATATTCTTGAATTTCAGCGGCTGACTTTCGTCATAGAATACCACAAATCTTATATAATATAGTAAATCAC
>JAJQBV010000092.1:0-9167 GCA_021203115.1 Clostridiales bacterium
TAAGAAATCCGTATTTTTCTTTTTCAAATGGTTATATTATATTTTGGGCGCATGCGCCAAAAGATTTCGGTGGATCTCTTGACATTTTGTCGTGATTCCGCTATATTCATCTTAAACTTCTGGCGCATGCGCCCAAAGTGGGAGGTTTCAGACTATGATTCAAAGAGAATTTTATTTAGAACACCTGATCCGTAGTATGTGGAACGGGGAAATCAAAGTTATTACTGGCATCCGCCGTTGCGGAAAATCCGTACTTCTCTTTAACCTTTTCTACAACTACCTGTTAAAACAAGATATAGCTGATGACCACATCATCCGGCTTGAACTTGACCAGCGCAGATACTCTAAATACCGCAACCCAGTCACCCTTTGTGAATATGTGGAAAGCATTGTTTCTGATAAACATGAAAAGTTCTTCCTTTTTGTGGATGAGGTGCAGTTTACGATCAAAGTAAAAGACAAAGATACCAGCGGAATCGAAGTAAACATCTATGATATGTTAAACGAATTAAAAGCGTATGAAAATCTCGATGTTTATGTAACCGGCAGTAATTCGCGAATGCTCTCCAAAGATATAGCAACCGAATTCCGCGGCAGAGCTACACAAATACATGTCTATCCACTCTCGTTTGCGGAATTTTTTTCCTATGTCGGAGGAGATAAAAGAGATGCGTTGGGGCAGTATATGTTATATGGCGGCATGCCGCGTATTACTGCACTGAAAGATGAAACGGACAAAAAATCCTATCTCAAAAATCTCTATGATGAACTGTATGTAAAAGATATCGTTGAACGGAATCGTATTGAGCGTGAGGATATCCTGAATGCCATTCTGGACTATACTGCATCACAGATAGGATCACTCACCAACCCGACAAATATATCCAACGCACTCACTTTCATGCGAAATGAAAAAATAAATAGTCCTCTGGTCTCCTCCTATCTGTCTCATGCTATGGATGCTTTTTTGATAGAAATGGCCAGAAGATACGATATTAAAGGCAAAACTTACTTTAACTATCCGAACAAATATTATTACACTGATATTGGATTGCGCAATGCAAGACTGAATTACAGACAATTCGACTCAGGGCATATTATGGAAACATCATTTATAATGAGCTTGTCCGGCGCGGCTATTCCGTCGATATTGGAGTAATTCTTGAACGAAAACACGCAGAAAAAAAACAACGTAAAATTGACTTTGTTGTCAACAGTGGTGATCGGAGAATTTACATTCAATCCGCATACCAAATGGACACAGAGAAAAAGGAAGCATCAGAACTGCAATCTTTAAAACTGACCAACGATTTCTTCAAGAAAGTTGTTATACGAATGGATATCCCACATAGTTTTTATGATGAGAACGGCTTCTTTCATTGCAATTTAACAGACTTTCTTCTTAATAAGACTGAAGTGTTGCTAAATTGAAAAAGTAAATTCAGGATGACATGATATAATTGACAAGGATTTGAAAAACAGGGCGGACATCTGACCCGCACCTGATACTTTCACGGAGTTTTGCAATGGATACAAGAAAAGAAAAAGAGAAACGAATTCCCGTCGACCATTTTAAGCGCCGCCTGTTTATGTGCATTCTGGGCGTGGTGATTTGTGCCGTCAGCGTGGGGTTTTTCAAGCGGGCAGCGTTCGGCATCGACCCGTTTCAGGTGTTTGCCGCCGGGATGGATGCGGTGATCCCGATTCCCTTCGGAACCCTCTATGTGATCATCAATGTCCTGCTGCTGTTGTTTTCGCTGATCGCAGACCGGCACTTTGTCGGAATCGCGACCTTTATCAATCTGTTCCTGACGGGATATATTGTTGATTTTTCACAGAAGCTGCTGTTTTTGCTTTTGCCTGATCTGGGGATTCCGGGGCGGATCGTGTGCCTTCTGATCGGCATTGTGGTCATGTGTCTGGCGTCGGCTTTTTATTTCACGGCCGATCTGGGCGTCTCCACCTATGACGCGGTGGCACTGATCATCACTGGAACATGGCACAGAGGACAGTTCCGGTGGGTGCGGATTCTGACGGATTTCGTCTGCGTTCTCATCGGCATCGGGCTGTTTGTCCTGTCCGGTGCCGGGCGGACACAGATTCTGGCGTCTGTCGGAGTCGGCACCATCGTCACAGCCTTTTTCATGGGACCGCTGATCGATTTTTTCAACCGGAAGATCGCGCAGCCGTTTTTATATAAAGACGAAAAGACCGAAAACCATGAATGACATGTCTGCGGCTGCGGATACTATATAAAACGGAGGAAAACTATGTACGATACCGCGATCATCGGCAGCGGCCCGGCCGGGCTGTCGGCTGCACTGAATTTAAAACTGCATGAGAAAGATGTGATCTGGTTCGGCGCGAAGGACCTGAGTGTAAAAGTGGAAAAATCAGAGAAGATTGCCAATTATCCGGGGATTCCCATGGTCAGCGGCGCGGATCTGAACCGGAAGTTTCATGAACAGATGGAGCAGATGGATCTGTCCCTGACGGACGCCATGGTGACAAACATCCTGCCCATGGACGGAAGCTTTCAGCTACTTGCGGAGAATGAGATCTATGAGGCGCGGACGCTCTTGCTCGCGATCGGCGCCGTGGCGGCGAAAGGGTTCGCGGGAGAGCAGGACTTCCTCGGACGGGGCGTCAGCTACTGTGCGACCTGCGACGGTTTCCTGTACAAGGGAAAAACGATCGCGGTCTACTGTCAGGACAGACACTTTGAGCATGAGGCGGAATATCTGGCCGGCCTCGCCAGGAAGGTGTACCTGTATACCCCGTATGCGGATTGCGGAGTGGACCTGCCGAATGTAGAGCGTCTGACCCGGCCGCTGAAAGAGGTCATCGGCGGCATGAAGGTGACGGCCATCCGGCTGACCGACGGGACAGAGCTTGCGGCGGACGGGTTGTTCTGCCTGCGAAACGCGGTGGCTCCGGCAGTGCTTCTTCCGGGGCTTTCGATGGATGGGCCGCACATCGCGGTGAACCGCCGGGCGGAAACGAATCTGCCGGGCTGCTATGCGGCGGGAGACTGCACCGGACGGCCGTATCAGATTGCGAAAGCCGCAGGTGAGGGCAATGTGGCGGCGCACAGCATACTGGAGTATCTGTCGTCGGACGGCAAGAAATAATTTTTAAACCGGATTATATGAAAAGGAGGCAGGCACCGTGAAAGAAGAACGCAGAACCGAAATCGCAAAAGACATTGCATCGGACATCATCGCCGGCCTGCTGATCGCCATCGGCGTTTATAATCTGGCATCCGCGGCGGAATTCCCCCTACCGGGAGTTGGCGGCATTGCCCTGCTCCTCTATCAGTTGTTCGGCCTGCCCATCGGACTGATGACGATCGTATTAAACATTCCCATCACCCTGTGCACCTACCGCATTCTGGGGAAACGCTTTTTCTTAAAATCCGTCAAGTCCATCCTCATCTCATCGGTCATCATGGACCTGATCGCTCCGCTTTTTCCGATTTTTACCATCGACCGGATGCTGGCCGCGCTGTGCTGCGGCGTGCTCTCCGGTGCCGGATATGCGATGATCTTTATGCGGGGCTCCTCCACCGGCGGCACCGACTTTATCAGTATGGCCATCCGGGCGAAACGGCCGCACCTTTCCATCGGGACGATCATCTTTTTCCTTGATCTGATCGTCATTTTCCCCGGCGCGGCACTGGTATCCGGAGATCTGGAGAGCCTGATCTACGGCATCATCATCGCCTACCTGACCGCTGCCGTCACCGACAAAATGATGTACGGCACCAGCCGCGGCAAGGTTGCCCTGATCGTCACAAACAAAAGCGCCGAAGTCTGTGAACGCATCAATGATGCATTCGACCGCGGCGCCACGATATTAAAGGGCAAGGGCAGCTATACCCTTGTGGATCGGGATGTCGTCATGTGTGCCTGCAGCACACGGCAGATGTACGGCATCCGAAAGCTGATCAAAGAGATCGATCCGAAATCCTTCCTCGTCATCATGGACTCCAGCGATGTCGTCGGCGAGGGATTCCAGAGCGAATAAACTCACAGCGGCTCTCTCGGAATGATGATCGCCGCGATAATGTAAAGCCAGACCCCCGCTCCGGCAAACACCGTCAGAACCGCCCAGATCAGGCGGACGATGGTCGGGTCAATCCCGAAAAAGTCAGCCAGCCCGCCGCAGACACCGCAGATCACACGGTTTTCCTCTGATTTGTATAATCTCTTACGCATATAAACTCCTCCTGTCTCTGCAGTGCATCCGGCACTGTCACTAAGAAAAATATATCAAATAAAGCCATGGAATACAATAACAAAAAATAACTTTCCGTACTAACCGCCGATTTTTTTCATATATATGTACCAATACTGCGAACTGCCGGAGAAGACGCGGTTTCGCAGACGATACAAACGGAAAGGATTCGATACTATGGCAGCAGATATCATTTTGGACGCCGGGCACGGCGGCTACGACAACGGCGCTTCCTACATGGGCCGCGCAGAAAAAGACGATGTCTTACGGCTCACGCTGGCCGTCGGTGAAAAGCTGGAAGCGGACGGATACGACATTTATTACACGCGCACAACCGACGTGTACAACTCTCCCACGGAAAAAGCTCAACTGGCCAACGAGGCGGACGGCAGCTATTTCATCTCCTTCCACCGCAACTCCGCCGTGGAAGACAATCTGTATGACGGCGTCCAGACGCTGGTCTATCAGGACAACGACACCGTCCGGCCTCTTGTGGACAACATCAACGCCGCGCTGGAGCAGGTCGGATTTAAAAATCTGGGTATAGAGGAAATCCCCGCCCTCATTGTCCTGCGGAAAACAAAAATGCCCGCCGTTCTGGTGGAGGTGGGCTTTCTGAACAATGAGGCGGACAACGCGCTCTTTGACGAGAAATTCGGGGAGATCGTCAATGCCATCGTCAAGGGCATCGAGGAAAGCATTCCCCTGACTGCGCAGACGCTCCCGGAGGAATATGCGGTGCAGACCGGCCTGTTTCAATATGATGTCAATGCCGCGTATCAGTTGGAACGGCTGGAAATGCAGGGATTTCACGGACAAATCCGCTATGAAAAGTCCTACTATGCCGTCCGCGTCGGACAGACCGCGTCCCTCGACGATGCAGCCGCCGTCCAGCGGGACCTGAAACGGTTCGGCTATACGACGCTGATCGTCTCCTGCTGAAATCCGGAACAACAGACCCTTTTTCTTTGGGGACAGATCGGTTATAATGGGGACATCTTAATCGTATCCACTGTACCGATGTACCGTTATGAACCATACCTATATCATCGCATTCTGGAGTCTGTCCCCGCTGCCTTCCGACAGCATCTGCATGGGGTATTTCACTTCCTCGCTTCGAATGTTCGGCGACATCCAGTGCCTGAACTGTCAGAACCGCCGGGACCGGCGCACGCTGCGTCTTCTGTGGCAGGCAGATCTGGTTGTCGTCGCCCTGCGGCAAAGTCACCGGGAGTTCTGCGACTATTTCTGTAAAAATGTGCTGCCCGTCTCCAACTGCCTCTATCTGGTCGTGGACTATCTCCCCGACCGGGAGTTGAGCCTCGAACACTTTTCCCGTGAGTTTCGCATCCCGCCCTCACGGCTCATATGTATCCCTTACAATCCCGAGCACCGGGGAATCCGGCGTTCAGACCTCCCGCACCGGTACAGGGAAAACGGCAGCTGTCCGGTCATGTTCCGGGACAATGCATATTTTCACAGAGAATCCGAGCGCTCACAGCGGATGATGCTGAAAGCGCTCGGATTCTAAACTGCCATTAAATTTTTATAATTATTCCGCACCCGGATCATCCTCCTTCTTCGGAAGCCGCACGTACACCTTGATCATCCGGTGATTCTCCTTGGTCCAGACCTGCATATAGACGCCATCCGGGATAAAGACCGCTTCCGTCACCTTCGGCAATAGGTCCAGCAGCCCGATCATATACCCGCCGACAGAATCTTACCCCTCCGACTCCAAAAGAAGCCCCAATGACTCATTGAAATCCTCCAGCTGCATCTGGCCCTCCACCAGATACTCCCGCGCTGAGATCTGCTGGATCAGGTCAACCTCGTCGTCATCGTACTCATCGCGGATCTCACCAACAATCTCCTCGATCAGATCCTCCATCGTGATCAGACCGTCCGTCATGCCGTACTCATCCAGAACAATGACGATGTTGATGTGGGCGCTCCGCATTTTGACCAGCAAATCCGCCGTATTCTTGTGCGTGTGCGTGAAATACGGCTCCCGCATCAGGGAACGGACGGAAAAATGCTCCTTGTCGCAGAGGATCAGATCCTTCATATTCAGGATTCCCACGACATTGTCCGTCGTATCCTCGTAGACCGGCAGACGGGTAAATTTATCCTCGGCAAAGACCTCCAGCACCTCATCGTAGGTGGCGTCGATGTGCACAAATGTCATATCAATGCGCCGCACCATGACATCCTCCGCCACCGTGTCGCCGAAGTCAAAGACGTTGTTGATCATCTCCTCCTCCTCCGGCTCGATGACGCCGGACTCCTGACTGATCTCAAGCACCGTCCGCAGCTCGCGCTCCGACATTGCCCGTTCCTGCTCATCCGGATCCACATTCAGCATCCGCAGGAAGCAGGAGGAAAGCAGATTGATGATAAAAATAACCGGCGTCAGGACATTCATCAGGATCCATATGATCCTGCTGTAGCGCAGAGACAGCTTTTCCGCGCGGATGGTCGCGATCGTTTTGGGCGAAATCTCCCCGAAAATCAGCACGAGAATCGTCAGCACGCCGGTGGAAACACCCGCCGCCGCGTTGCCGAAAACGCGCACCGCAACCAATGTGGCCAGCGAGGAAGCCGAGATATTCACCAGATTATTGCCGATCAGAATCGCGCTCAGCATCTTGTGGGAGTTGTCCGTAATCTTCAGCACGAGCTCCGCCCGTTTATCCCCCTCCTCAGCCAGCGTCTTCATGCTAATCTTACTCACGGTCGTGAGGGCAGTCTCCGCCGATGAAAAGAAAGCGGATAACGCCAGAAGTAAAATTAACACCAACAGGGGTATCGCTATGTCCGAATCCAAAAATAAATCACTCTCCTCTTTGTCGAAATTCGTAAAAACCTTGTAAAACCGCGGTTTCTCCGCGATATATGTATTCAGAATCCTACCATAACTGTTCTATTTTTTCAAGGGAAACATATACATAATTCAGGAGGAATTATTATGGACAGAACAAAAAAGCAAAAAAACAGAGCGCTGGCCATCGCGGGCACGCTCCTGATCATGTATGTCATCACCGGACTCGCCCTGCTGGCAATGGCAGTCCTGCTGCTGAAGCTGCAGCCGGGCGAAAACGTCATCAACATCGGAATCCTGGTTACCTATGTCGTCTCCTGCCTGCTGGGCGGCCTGATCGCCGGAAAGCGGATGCGGGTGCATAAATTCCTGTGGGGCGTCCTCACAGGCGCCGCGTATTTCCTGATCCTGCTCGCCGGATCCTTCCTTTTAAACCGCGGCATCGACTCAGACACCGTCCACATCGGGGCAACTCTGGTCATGTGCATGGGCGCCGGCATGATCGGCGGAATGATCAGCTAAGCGGAATCCTCGTGACCCGGTAGTCCCTCCCGTCGATCTCCATCACCGCAAAGGAAATATCCCCGCCGAACCGCGGCCGACCGCAGCTTCCGGGATTCAGCCACAGCTTCCCGTCCACCACTTCCTCGGCGTAGCGGTGCGTATGCCCGTAGACGATCACGTCCGCCTCCGCGGCCGCAGAGCCCGCGTCATACCGGTCATGGACAAGCAGAAACTCCAGCCCCTCAATGCAAAACCGCAGACGGCGGCGAAGATTCTGCGCCCAGTAAAAGTCATTGTTTCCCCGAACCGCATACAATCTCCCCCGCAGGAGACGCAGTTGATCCAGAATCTGCTCCTCCGCAAAATCCCCGGCGTGCAGGATGTAGTCACAGTTTTTGAGCGTGCCGATCACCTCCGGCCGCAGGATGCCGTGGGTATCTGATACAATTCCGACCTTTACCGCCATGAGCTGCTTCCTTTCTCATAAGTAAATTATCTGTATTTAACTATAATCGAAAAAGGCCGCAATGTCCAATTCAATCTGTACTTTTTTTACAGATCGTGTATACTGAGAAACAGGAAGCGAAGGGAGAAACCACCATGATTGAAAAACTGATTGCGGAGATGATCGCTTATTACAAGGGAGACGCGCGGCGGATCCAGCACTTTCTGAAGGTGCATAGCTTTTCACGAACCATCGCGCTGCTGGAGGGCGTGGACGAAAAAACCCGCTTCACGCTGGAGGCTGCCGCCGTCGTCCATGACATCGGCATTCACATCAGCGAGGAAAAGTACGGCTCCTGCGCCGGACCTTATCAGGAGCTGGAGGGTCCGCCGCTGGCGGAGGCGATGCTGAACCGGCTCGGTTTTCCGGAAGCCGTAACCGAACGGATTTCCTATATCGTCGGCCATCACCACACCTACATGGACATCGACGGCATTGATTACCGGATTCTTGTGGAGGCAGACTTCCTCGTCAACCTCTTCGAGGATGATGCCCCGAAAACCGCTGTGGAAAACGCTCTGCAGAAAATTTTCAGGACAGAGACCGGAAAACAGTTCTGCCGGGAAATGTTCGGCGTGTAGGATCTCAGATCAGCCCCGCCATTTTCAGAATCCAGTAGATCAGACCCAGCGCCCAGCTGGTCAGGATTCCGTAGAGGATCACCGGGCCGCCGATGGAGAAAATCTGTGCGCCCAGGCCGAAGCCCTGCCCCTCTTTCTTATACTCCAGCGCTGCCGACGTTATCCCGTTCGCAAAGCCGGTGATCGGCACCAGAACGCCCGCACCGGCAAACTGCGCCAGCGACGGATAGATATTCAATCCGGTCAGAACCGCGCTCGCCAGCACCAGAATCAGGCTCGTCCACTTTCCCGCCGTCATCTGATCCATGCCGCGGACATTCATGCAGAAATTCATGATAATCTGACCCGCAACGCAGATGCCGCCGCCCACCGCAAACGCCTTCACCATGTGGAGCGGCGTGCTGTATGTCGGCGTCACCTCCTTCACATAGTCGTTGTACGCCTCATCGCGCAGCTGCTTCTCGGCATGTGATGATGCCTCCTCATGCGCAAGCACCGCAGAGGCCATGTTCTCCTCAGT
>JAJQBV010000092.1:9177-13412 GCA_021203115.1 Clostridiales bacterium
TATTGTTCCGTCTCAGAGTTTACCTCTCTTTTTTTCTGATTTTCTTTTTCAATACTATCGCCCATGTAATTGCCAACCTGCTCTTTCTTTCATAAATTATTTTTCAATTCCATCATCAATAATAAATATATCTCTGGATGTAGCCCAAAAGTTGCGAAATCATCTGTCTGCAAAAATGAAACCAATATGTTCAGGTAGGATGTAGACGATGGTATCGATATATTTTCACGGCAACTTTGTAGGAGTGCTTTTAGCTGAGACGAAATCCAGCGCTTACGGTGACTTAGGCGCGAAGGCTCTCCTGAGCGTCTTAGTCATGGTTAGCGATTAGTTCGTCGAAGCGTTACTCCGGTTGCCTGAAAATATATCGATACCATCGTCTGCATCCGTCATAACACCCCCAGCCATCCATACACCCACTCAGCGAAACAACACCGCAAAATAGTAAAACGCCCCGACCGCCTTCCCGACCGCGAACAAAAACACCAGCAGATACAGTCCCGTCTTCAGCTTCACTCTTCGGAACAGAATCGGAAACACATGCAGGACCTCCGCCAGCGCCACAGACAGGCACCCGGCGAAGATCCCAGCGCATCCTCCGTACGCCACCGCAAACCAGACCCCCAATCTGAGCGGGATCTCCCCGCATATCTCGATCACGGCGCCGAAGATCCCGCCGAAAATCACCGCGTTCTCCAGCGCGATCACATGCGCGGCGACGCTGGTCTTGCCCGCCATCCGCGGGATCAATCCCAGACTCGCGATCAATGCAAATGTCCCTGCCACGACGGCAAAACCGCAGATCAGCCCCAAGGCGGCCAAAACAATCCCCGCGATCCACATCAGTCTCTCCCTCTCCGATTTTCTGTCTCAATATACGTATTATCCGCATCCTGCTCGTACTTGCGCATCTCCACCTGAATCGGCGTCGGATCGTCAGTGAGTTTTTTCCTTCCGATGTGATTGTAAAAAATCATGATTCCGGCGGCCAGCCCGATGCAAAAGCTGATCTCCAGCGGCGTAACGCCAGACGCAGAGACACCCGTCACGCGCAGATAAAAGCGGTCAAACACCTCGCCCACGGCAACATCCTGAATGAAGGTCATGATTGTAAACGTTGCGCCGAAAAACAGCACGATGCACAAAAGCGCCGTCTTTGCATACTGCACGCCTTTTCCTTCCGGATCCGGCTCATAACAGACCACAAAATCCGGCGCCCCGAGATTCACGATCTCCAGCGCAGGACAGGTCTCGTGAATCTGCCCGATGATATCAAGGACAGAGAAAACACGGCGCGCGCCGCTCTTCTCTGTGAACCGGCAGAGTTCCATCTGCTTTACTTTTCTCAGAATCCCGATATCGCTGCACTCCATCCCGGCCACATCCTCCAGCCGGACCGCGCGCTCCCGCACGACACTGCTCTGCTCCGGCTTAAGATATAATGTCTGGCCTGCACCGCTCATGCGTGGTCTCCGCCCTCAAAGAGAGAATCCGCCGTCTTTTTGATCGT
The DNA here is from genome assembly GCA_021203115.1 of Clostridiales bacterium. Classification (GTDB taxonomy): domain Bacteria; phylum Bacillota; class Clostridia; order Lachnospirales; family Lachnospiraceae; genus Eubacterium_I. The sequence continues at coordinate 10,688 of JAJQBV010000092.1, forward strand.
TCCCATATCTTCACGAATATTTTCCGCCGCGGTTTTCATCGCATGACCGGTATCCTGCATTCCGGCCTTCACGGTCTCTCCCGCGGACTGAAATCCCCGCTTCACTTCCTCCGCGGAGACGCCCGCGGCATGCTTTACCTCGGAAGCCATGTCCGCCGTCTGTTCCTTCACACAGTCGCAGGCTCCTACAAACCTGTCCTTCTTCTCTTTCAGATTCCGGGCGATCACGCACCCCATCTCCTCACCCTTTTCATTCTGACTTTTCAGATAATAGATAACCCCGCCCACAAGCACGACGAACAGAATTGTCCCGCAGCATTTTCTGCACATCTTAAAACACATATCGCATTCTCCTTTTTTTCTTCTGATTCCGATTACCATGCGGAAATTCTGCTCTTAGTATGACCATCTTCCTGATTTCTATCCCGATTTTTATTTTTATTCCATCGCACGCATTTTCAAAAGCAGCTGTTTTTCTTTCCTGGAGACCTGAACCTGCGTCATGCCCAGTGTTTTCGCCGTCTCCGTCTGGGTTTTCCCGTGAAAATACCGCAGGCTAATCAGCTGGCGTTCCTCCTTCGTGAGCGCAGCCAGCGCCTGTTCCAGAAAAACATGATTGAGGCGCATCTCGATCTCATTTTTCTCATCACAGATCTGCTCCTGCAGCGTGGTCTCCCGGCCGGCATCACCCGGCATCCGGCGGCAGAGTGAGTCCACCTCTGCATTGGCGGAGATCGCCAGCACAATATCCTCTGCGGGAATCCCGGTCTGCGCGGAAAGCTCCTCCAGCGCAGCCTCCCGGCCATGGACATTCCTCCACTGCTCCGCTGCACGGTTCACTGTGAGCGCCTGCTGTTTTAAAGTACGGCTCACCTTCAGCATCCCGTCATCCCGCAAAAAACGGCGGATCTCCCCGGTAATGAGCGGCACCGCATAGGTGGAAAACCGAACCTTATAGGACAGATCAAAGTGGTCGATCGCCTTGATCAGCCCGATGCAGCCCACCTGAAACAGGTCCTCCGTCTCATATCCCCGGTTCCGAAAACGGTACACAATGCTCCGGGCCAGCCCGATGTTGTTTTGCACCAGCTCATCCCGCGCATTCCGGTCACCCTCCTGCGCCCGGCGAACCGCTTCCCGAAACGCATGATTCTGATTTATGTAATCCTTTTCCTCTGCAGTCACCCGGTTTTCGGCATATGAGCTGACACACATCGTCTAACGGATCTCCTTCTGCATGACCACGCGGGTGCCGCGCCCCGGCGCAGACTCCATTTCCACGACGTCCATAAACGCTTCCATAAATGAAAATCCCATCCCGGACCGCTCCAGCTCCGGCCGTGTGGTGAACATCGGCTCCATCGCCTTTTTGATGTCCGCAATCCCCCGCCCTTCATCGGTGACTGCCACGACCAGCGTGCGCTCCCAGATCGCGGCGTCGAGAAAAATTTTCCCCGGTCCCAGCTCATAGCCGTGAATCACGCAGTTGGTCACCGCCTCCGAGACTGCGGTTTTGATATCTGCCAGCTCGTCCAACGCGGGATTGAGCGGTGCGACGAAGGCCGCCACCGCAGTCCGGGCAAAGCCCTCGTTTTCCGACTTTGCCTCAAACACAATCTGCATCTCATTGACCAGCTTTTTCTTCGGCGTGCTGTCATGCTCTGCCCTGATTTCCTGCTCCATATCCGACTCCTTCCTGACTGTCTATAATGGACTCCAGCCCTGACATTTTTAAAATCTGCTCCGACCGGGAGGTTACATTGATCGCCCGTATCTGCCCGCCGGAGAATTTCATGCTCCGATAACGCCCGAGAATCACCCCGATGCCGGAGCTGTCCATGAACTCCGTTCTGCAGAAATCAAAAATTACCCGCCGGATATTGTAGGTGTCCACCAGAAGATCCGCCTCCTGCCGGATCCCGTCCGCCACATGATGATCCAGCTCCCGCGGCAGGACAATGGACAGCTCCATGCCGTTGATCCTGTACTCACACTCCATGTTTTTCTCCTCCATCCTTCCATTTTCTGATTTTTTGCACAGAAAAAGACGCCTTTTCTCTGTGGAAATGACGTCTTTCGTATCTTATCATCTTCTGTTGTGTACGGGATATCCCTATTCCGCTGCGGAATATCCTCTTGCGATCAGATCCTCCGACATGCTGGTGGAGGTACTGGTCATCTCACTGTCTGTGGTATTTTCCAGTGTGATTTGGAACCACTTCAGGGCATTCTCGTAATCCTCAAGGTAATTGTAGGCAAAGGCCAGATAAAAATCGACTTCCCCGTCCTCATAGGAGGGATCGGCCTCCGCGACGGTGAGGAATTTCTCAACTGCCCCCTCATAATCCTTGTCCATGTACAGGACAAGCCCCTCCTGCCATGTATCGTCCAGAACCGACGACTGCATCGCACTGTACATGTCGTCATAGAGCTGCTGCCCGTCTTCATCCAGCTGTTCTGTGTCAATCTCGGCCAGCATCTCTGCCGCCGTGGAGTAATCGTCCTGTGCATAGACCGCGTAGACATCCAGAAGCTGCTGATATATCGCCACCTGCTCCTCTGCCGCATCCGTCGCGCTCTCCGCCTCGGTCAGCTGCTGTGTCAGGGACTCGATCTCCTCCTCAAGGCTTGAGATCGACTGCTTTCCGGCGGAAATCGTCTGGTTGGCCTCCACCAGCTGGGAGGAAGCATTCGCATTGGCCTTCTGCTGCACGCCCGGTATCAC
>JAJQBV010000230.1 GCA_021203115.1 Clostridiales bacterium
CTTTATCAGTGACTGATGAAGCCAATAGGAGTACAGAATGGATTCAGAGAACGACAAGCGGACGACAGAGCCGCAGGAAGAGCAAAAGCCGAAACATGCCCCGTGGGATATCCGGCCGTATCTGGCTGTCGGGCTGACCGCGATACTGGTGATCGCGGTTTCGCTGCTGATATTCTTTTTCCTGTTCCGGTTTGAGGGCTTTTCCACCGGCGTGGGCGAGATTTTGCGCAGCCTGAGCGGCATTGTGATCGGCGTGATTCTGGCCTATCTGCTGAATCCGGTCATGAGGTGTTTCGAGCGCCTGTTTCGGAAGCGCCTGTTTACAAAGGCGGAGCGGACCGCGAAACAGAACCGGATCATCCGGGGGCTGTCCGTTGCCTGTGCGATGGTTGTTTTTCTGGCGATTATCGCGGTGCTGCTTGTCATGCTGATCCCGCAGCTTCTTATGAGTATACAGGATCTGGTTCTCACCATGAGTGACAAGCTGGAGACCCTTCAGAACTGGATCGACCGTCTGATCCGGAACAGCCATCTTGCAGAGCAGGTGGAAAACTTCGCGGATCAGGTCTTTGAGTGGCTGGAGGAGTGGTTGGAGACGACGGTGCTGAACAGCGGCGGGGATATGATCGCTACTCTGACGACGGGGGTGTACAGTGCGGTTAAGATGGTGTTTAACTTCATCGTCGGCATTATCGTGGCCATGTATGTCCTGATGAAAAAGGAACAGTTTGTCGGTCAGGCGAAGAAGATCATCTATGCGGTCTTCAGACCCCGGTGGGGTAATGTCGTCATGGAGGTCGTACACAAGGCGAATGAGGTTTTCGGGGGATTTCTGATCGGAAAGATCATAGATTCCCTGATCATCGGATGCATCTGCTTTGTCTGCATGTACATCATGAAGCTGCCCTACACGGCGCTGATCAGCGTGATCATCGGTGTGACCAATATCATCCCGTTTTTCGGACCGTTTATCGGGGCGATTCCGAGTGCGATCCTGATCTTTCTGGTTAATCCGATTCAGGCAGTGTATTTCCTGATTCTGATCCTTGTCCTTCAGCAGGTGGACGGCAATATTATCGGGCCGAAGATTCTGGGCAATACGACGGGAGTTTCCCCGTTCTGGATTATTTTCTCGATTCTGTTGTTCGGCGGCCGGTTTGGCTTCCCCGGTATGGTCTTCGGCGTGCCGGTCTTCGCGATGATCTATTATATCGTCAAGCGTCTGACCGAGCATTTCCTGAACAAGCGGGGGCTGCCGCAGGATACGCGAAAGTACGTCAGGCTGGATCATGTTGACCTCGAAGAGAAAAAAATCGTGGAGCATGCAGAGGATGAGAAAAAAGTGATTGTACAGCCGATAAAGCTCAGAAAAAGAAAAGGCAAACAAGACAAAGGTCTGTAATAATATATTATACGTATGAGGTGAGATAGTGGACAAGTACGAGTATAAGCTGAAATTAGACCAGTTGAAAGCCCTTGTGGAGGCGCAGGATTATGAGACTGCGGCAGAGATCGCCGGATCGATCAACTGGAGGAAGGTGCGCAATTCCAAAACCCTTCTGATGGTGGCGGATGTGTATGAGCGTCTGGAGCGCTACGAAGAGTGCAAGGAAGTGCTGCTTCAGGCTTACGACCATTCATCGGCCGGGAGGAACATCGTCAGCCGGCTGGCGGAGGTTGCGGTCAAATCGAAAAACGTGCAGGAGGCGGAGACCTATTATCAGGAGTTTCTGGAGATCTCGCCGAGGGACAACCAGCGTTATGTGATCGCCTATGAGATCAGCTGCCTGAAAAACGATCCCTTAAGCGACCGGATTGCCATTCTGGAGGAGCTGAAGGAAAAGAAATACACGGAGATTTGGGCCTATGAGCTGGCGGCTCTTTACAGCCAGGCGGATATGCGCGAGAAGTGCGTGGAGACCTGTGACGAGCTGGTTTTATGGTTCGGCGAGGGTGAATATGTGGAGAAAGCGCTGGATCTGAAGCGGAGCTTCCAGCCGCTGACGCCCGCGCAGGAGGAGAAATATCAGAGCTTCCGTTCCCGCAAGGGGATGGTCGAGATCAACATTCCGAAGAAGGTGGAGGCAACGATCTCGGAAGACAGCGGGCTTCCGGAGCTGACGGTTACCGCCAGCAAGTTTAATACCGTGAACCTTCAGGAGGAGCTGGCGAAGAGCATGCAGCAGATCATGGATGCCACCGAGAAGGAGACGGTTCGGGACAGCATGGACAATATTAAGAAAATTGTCAATGATATCCCCTATCTGAGCGGCGAGTCCGAGGAGGAGGCTGCGCCCGTCATGGACCGGGAGAAGATCAGCGAGACGGTGGATGAGACGCTGAAAGCGGATTTTCAGGAGCTTCTGGAGGAGGAAGGCGACGGTCAGATCAGTCTGCAGATTCCGGAGGAGGAAGCGAAGGAACAGCAGATTGCGGGTCAGATAAGTATTGAAGAGGTTCTGGCCGAGTGGGAAAAGACCAAGCACGCCGCCGAGACGGCGATCGCGGCAGCGGAGCAGAAAAAGCTGGATATGGAAAAGGAGCAGGCGCTGGCAGAGGCCAATGAGATTATGGATCGGCTGAAAGCGCTGTTCCCGGTTCTCTCGGCAATGCCGGGTGAGGATCTCCCGGAGAAACCGGAGACCGTGTGCGCCACGCTTGTTCCGGAGGAAACCGCACAGGCGGAGCCTGAAAAGGAGGCCGGCAGTGATGCGGAGACACCGGCAGAAGATGCTTCGGTGACAGAGGGCAGTGCGCCGGAAGCGGATTCTGCCGTGAATGAGGATGCGCCGGAGGAGACGGAGGCGATCGCCGATGAGACGGATCTGCTGGCGGCCGAAATCAGCAGAATGATGGCGGCCGAGGGCCTCGCGGAGCAGCCGGAAGAGACAGCGGCGCAGGATTCGGAGCTTTCTTCTGATGAGCAGGAGGAAGGCGCGGATGATGCAAAGGAGGACGATAGCAGTGAGGATGTCCTTCCGGAGATTGCTCTGCCGGAGGATCTCATGAATGAAACCGTTGCCGGGGAAGAAGAGCCGGAGACAGCGGATGAACCGCGGACTTTGACGGATGCTGAGATGAAGGAATTGTTTACATATTTCCTTCCGGTCCCCGGCATGCGGGAACAGATCACGCAGGTCATCGAGGACGCGGCAAACTATAAGAGCAACGCCATCACCTCTCTTCGCGGCAATCTGATTATTCAGGGTGAGGAGGGAAGCGGAAAGACCGTTCTGGCGACGAGCCTGATCCGCGCTATCCAGAAGATGACCGGAAAAGAGGATAAGAAGATCGGGAAGATCAGCGCACAGTCCCTGAATAAAAAGGATTTCTCGGCACTTGTTCCGAAAATCGAGGGCGGCTATCTGATTATAGACAAGGCAGGTGATCTGACTGCGGAGACAGCGGTTCGGATGTCTCAGGTTATGGAGCGGAACACCCGCGGTATGGTCGTGATTCTGGAGGATGACAGTGCGGGCATTAAAAAGGCGCTGAGTCTTGACTTCTCCTTTGCGAAGAAGTTCACCGAGAAGGTGAAGATACCGGTATTTACGATCGATGAGCTGGTTGATTTCGGAAAGGCGTACGCCGTTGAGATGGAGTGTATGATCGATGAGATGGGCGTTTTGGCTATGTACAACCGTATAAACAATATTCAGAAGCTGGAGCGGCCGACGACTCTGACGGAGGTAAAGGAGATCGTGGACCAGGCGATTGAGAGCGCAGAGTCCGGCGGAATCAAAAAGCTTTTTGCCAAAAAATATAATGAGAATGACTATCTGATTCTCAGAGAAACCGATTTTGAATAAACAGTCTAAAATAACGATATGAACGAGGAGGGGGATTGTTATGGGGAATATCACAGAATACGATATGTATTTGTTTGGAACGGGGGTGCATTATGACATTTACAAGAAGCTGGGCGCCCATCCGCAGAAGGTTGGCAGAGTCAGCGGTGTAAATTTTGCCGTCTGGGCGCCGAACGCCGAGAAAGTGTGGGTTATCGGTTCCTTCAACGAGTGGGATGAGACCGCGCACGAGATGGAGCGTCTGGAGCCGAGCGGGATTTATGAGCTCTTTGTCCCGAAGGTAAAGAAGGGGGATTACTACAAATATCTGATCCTGACAAAGGACGGAAGGAAGCTGTACAAGGCGGATCCCTACGCAAACTATGCGGAGCTGCGTCCGGGTACGGCATCCCGCGTGACAGATATCAGCAAGCTCCGGTGGACGGACGATGTCTGGATGAAAAACCGGGCGGAGACAAAGAATGTTTACGAGAATCCGATGAATATCTACGAGGTGCATATCGGATCATGGAAGCGCCACGAGGGCTACACGGAGGATACCGGATACTACAACTACCGTGAGATGGCGGTAGAGCTTGCGCAGTATGTGAAAGAGATGGGTTATACGCATGTGGAGCTGATGGGGATCTCGGAGTATCCGTTTGACGGGTCATGGGGTTATCAGGTCACAGGCTATTACGCACCGACCTCCCGCTATGGGACGCCTGAGGATTTTGCCTATATGGTGAATTATCTCCATAAGAGAAAGATCGGCGTCATACTGGATTGGGTGCCCGCCCATTTCCCGAGGGATGCTCACGGACTGGCGGAATTTGACGGCACCTGCCTCTACGAGTATGCGGATACCCGGAAGGGAGAGCATCCGGACTGGGGGACCAAGATCTTTGACTACAGTAAGACGGAGGTTAAGAATTTCCTCCTCGGAAGTGCGCTGATGTGGGTGGAGCAGTTCCATGTGGACGGTCTTCGCGTGGACGCGGTGGCTTCCATGCTGTATCTGGATTACGGAAAGAAGGACGGCCAGTGGGTCGCAAACAAATACGGCGGCAATGAGAATCTTGAGGCCATCGAGCTGTTTAAGCATCTGAATACCCTGATCTGCGGCAGAAACAACGGCGTGGTTATGATTGCGGAGGAGTCCACCGCATGGCCGAAGGTGACGGGGAATGTGGTGGAAAACGGCCTGAATTTCTCCTATAAATGGAACATGGGCTGGATGCATGACTTCCTTGATTACATGAAGCTGGATCCGTATTTCCGCAAGGACAACCACAATAAGATGACGTTTGCCATGAGTTATAACTACAGTGAGAAGTATATTCTGGTTCTGTCACACGATGAGGTTGTCCACTTAAAATGCTCCATGCTGAACAAGATGCCGGGTCTGGGGATTGACAAGTACCGCAATCTCATGTGCGGGTATGCCTTTATGATGGGTCACCCCGGAAAGAAGCTGCTCTTCATGGGCGGGGAGTTCGGACAACTGCGGGAGTGGAGTGAGAAGCGCCAGCTTGACTGGGAGCTGTTGGATGAGCCGTTCCACGCAAATCTGAACCAGTTTGTTAAAGAGCTAAACCGTCTCTATCTGAAATATCCGGCAATGTACCAACTGGACGATCAGCCGGAGGGTTTTGAGTGGATCAACGCGGACGATGCGTTCCGCAATATTTTCAGTTTCGTGCGTCACGGGAAGACCGGCCGGAACAATCTGCTCTTTGTCATCAATTTCTCCCCGATGGAGCGTGCGGATTACCGGGTTGGCGTGCCGAAGAAGAAAAAATATACTTTGATACTGGACAGCTCCGAGGAGCGTTTCGGAGGAAGCGGCAAGGAACGGCCGACGGTCTACGCTGCGCAGAAGCAGTCGTGCGACAACCGGGATTTCTCTTTTGCCTATCCGCTGGAGCCCTACGGTGTGGCGGTGTTTAAGTTCTGAGTGATTTTTACGAAGGTGAATTATGAGTGCGATCGATACGGTCCTGAATGCCCTGATCAGGGTGGACGGAAAAATATTACTGCTGATACAGGAGTATATCCGAATACCGGAGCTCTCCCCGTGGGTGGTGCGTTTCACAAAGCTGGGAAATATGGGTGCGATCTGGATAGTGATCGCGATCCTGCTGTTGATTCCGAGGAAAACCCGCAGGGCGGGAATCCTGGCGATCGTTTCCCTTATCGGTTCTTTCTGTCTGGTGAATCTGTTCCTGAAGGGCTATGTGAACCGGGTGCGTCCGGCCGAGGTGGTCAGCGGGTTAAACTGTCTGATCACGACGACCGACGCGTCGTTTCCGTCCGGGCATGCGGCGGCGGGGTTCGCGGCAGCCACGGCGATTTACAAGAGCACACATAAGTGGGTCGGCGTTCCCTGTGTGATACTGGCCGTGCTGCTCTCATTCTCGCGGCTATATGTGGGCGCTCACTATCCCTCGGATGTGATCTGCGGAGCGATCATAGGCTTTCTAATCGGCCTGATTGTATTCTGGCTTTTCGGGGAAAAGAAATACAAGCGCCGTGCCCACCGGGCGAGACGGTTCTAGCATTTCTCCGGTTCCGGATAATCCACACCGAAGGTGTCCACCGTGACCTTTTTCATCATCTGCTTTTGCAGCGGCTTGTCCTGCCAGTCTGTCTTACAGGTTGCAATTTTGTCCACCACATCCTGTCCCTCGGTGATCTTTCCGAATGCAGCGTATGCGCCGTCTAAGTGCGGAGAGGTCTGGTGCATGATGAAAAACTGGCTGCCCGCGGTGTCGGGAGCCATGGTGCGCGCCATGGAAAGTACGCCGGGCGTATGCTTTAAGTCATTGGGGAATCCGTTTTGGGAGAATTCACCTTTGATACAGTAGCCGGGGCCGCCGGTTCCCGTTCCGTTCGGGTCGCCGCCCTGAATCATAAATCCAGCGATCACGCGGTGAAAAATGACGCCGTCATAAAAGCCCTTCCGGATCAGAGAGATAAAGTTGTTTACCGTGTTCGGTGCGATCTCCGGATAAAGCTCCGCTTTCATAATATCACCATTTTCCATCTCAATGGTGACGATGGGATTCTGTGCCATAGTATTCTGCCTCCTGGCTTTGTTTTCCTGTGTTCCCGTAAATTTATAGTCGTGACGCGCCTGACGCTTTGCTGATCAGGCGCGTCGGTGCGTTTGCGACCATAATTATATATGAGAAGGGATGATATTTCAAGATAAAAGCAAAAAACAAGGGAAAGCGAAAGGCGGATTGTTGCAATTTCTTTATAAATTCTTTATAATCAAAAATTACAGGATTGCTGTTCACTAGGGAGTGAGTGATGAAGCCGTGGGGTTAGCGGACGGCAAAAGGCAGGTTATGATGGATACAAAACAGGAAAAAGATTTTAAAGAGATGGAAAACAGGCCGGTCACTGCAAATGACATCCTTCCGGCAAGAGCGCCCATTGTGCAGATACGGGATTTTGTGCGCCCGGAGGATCTGTACAGGCAGCTTTTGTCGACCATTCAAAAATATCATCCGTCCGAGGATACCTCTATGGTGGAGCGGGCCTATCAGCTCGCGTCCACCGCGCGCAAGGGTCGGAAACGCCAGGCCGGAGAACCGTATATCATCCATCCGCTGTATGTGGCGATCATACTGGCGGAGCTGGAGATGGACAAGGAGACCATCGTGGCGGGGTTGCTCCATGATGTGGTGGAGGATACCCGCATTTCTGAGGAAGAGATCACGCAGGAATTCGGCGAGGAGGTCGCTCTTCTGATGGATGGCGTGACCAAGCTGGGTCAGTTGTCCTACGATGCGGACAAGATTGAGGTGCAGGCGGAAAATCTTCGCAAAATGTTTCTCGCGATGGCGAAGGATATCCGGGTTATCATCATCAAGCTGGCGGACCGTCTTCACAATATGCGGACGCTGCAGTATATGACGCCGGAGAAGCAGAAGGAAAAAGCCAGAGAGACGATGGATATCTACGCGCCGATCGCACAGCGGCTCGGCATTTCCCGCATCAAGACGGAGCTGGATGATCTTTCACTGAAGTATCTGGAGCCGGAGGCATATTACAATCTGGTAGAGCAGGTGGCGCAGCGGAAGTCTGTCCGTGAAGCCCATATCAACGCGCTGGTTCAGGAGGTCAGCAAGGTGATCCATGACGCCGGCATTCAGGCCAATATCATGGGGCGGGCAAAGCATTTTTTCAGTATTTATAAGAAGATGGTCAACCAGGGGAAAACGCTGGATGAGATTTACGATCTCCTTGCGATCCGCATCATCGTGGCGGATGTCAAGGACTGCTATGCGGCGCTGGGCGTGATCCATGAGCACTACACGCCGATTCCCGGCAGGTTCAAGGATTACATCGCCATGCCGAAGCCGAACATGTACCAGTCGCTCCACACGACGCTGATCGGCCCCGGCGGCCGCCCATTTGAAATTCAGATCCGCACGGAGGAGATGCACCGGACATCGGAGTACGGTATTGCGGCGCACTGGAAGTACAAGGAGGCAAACAACGGCAACGCCATCGGCGGGGAGGAGGAAAAGCTGAGCTGGCTGCGTCAGATTCTGGAGTGGCAGCAGGGCACCTCGGACAATAAGGAGTTCTTAAGCCTGTTAAAGACGGATCTCGACCTGTTTTCGGACACGGTTTTCTGTTTCACGCCGAACGGCGATGTAAAGACGCTGCCGATGGGGTCGACGACGATCGATTTTGCATATAATATCCACAGCGCGGTGGGAAACCGGATGGTGGGAGCCAAGGTAAACGGAAAGCTCGTGCCCATTGATTACACCATCGCAAACGGCGACCAGATTGAGATTGTGACCTCGGCGAATTCCAAGGGACCCAGCCGCGACTGGCTGAACATTGTGAAAAGCCCGCAGGCCCGCAACAAGATCAACCAGTGGTTCCGCCATGAGTTTAAGGAAGAAAATATTGTGCGCGGCAGGGACATGCTGGCCAATTACTGTAAGGCAAAAGGGATCAACTACAGCGAGCTCAATAAACCGGCCTATCAGGATAAGGTACAGAAAAAATACGGGTTTCGCGACTGGGATTCGGTGCTTGCCGCAGTGGGGCACGGCGGACTGCGCGAAGCGCAGATTATCAACCGTATGCAGGAGGAGCTCCGCAAGGAGGAGAAATCCGAGGTCACGGATGAGGCAATCTTGAGCGCGTCCTCCGGTGACCGGGAAAAGGCTTCTCAGGCGAACAATTCCAAGAAGCGCAGCGGGATTGTCGTAAAAGGTCTGGCGGATGTGGTGGTGCATTTTTCAAAGTGCTGCAGTCCGGTTCCGGGAGATGAGATCGTCGGTTTTGTGACCAGAGGGCGCGGCGTATCCATCCATAGGACGGATTGTTCGAATATTATCCAGCTTCCAGAGATCGACCGCGACCGGCTTATCGAGGCGGAGTGGCAGAGAGGCGCGGCGGATGAGGATTTCGGCCACGGACAGTATCTGGCGGAGATCAAGATCTTTGCCAACAACCGGACCGGATTGCTCGTGGATATCTCCAAGGTGTTCACGGAGCGGGAGATCGATATCGTTGCCATCCACTCTCAGACAAACAAAAAAGAGGTTGCGACGATCACGGTATCCTTCCACACGAAGGGGAAGGACGAGCTGGCATCCGTGGTGGAGAAGCTGCGGCAGATTGAGAATATTTTTGATATCGAGCGGACGACGGCATGATGTGGAACGGATACGCCGGATGCCGCTAGCATATTATAGATGCATGAAATTAAGGAGGAAACGGAATGGCGGATTTACAGGTTTTGGAATATAATGTCGGAGATATCGGGACGAACTGCTATTTCATGGTGAATACGGGGACGAAGGAGACGATCATCGTGGACCCGGGCGGGGATGCGCCCATGCTGGAGCGCAATATCGCGGCGCAGAATCTGAAGCCTGTGGCGATTTTTCTCACGCACGCGCACTATGACCATGCGCATCACGCGAAGATCTTAAAGGAGAAATATCAGGTGCCGGTCTATGTTCACGAGGCGGAGCGGACGACGCTGGAGGATAGGAATATGAATGCGTCGGCGATGTTTCGCTGTCCGGAGACCTACGAGGCGGATGTGTTTCTGAGGGATGGACAGGAGATTTCCGTGGCGGGATTTGAGATTCAGGTGCTCCATACACCGGGGCATACGCCGGGCGGATGCTGTTATTATTTTGCGGAGAATAAGGTGCTGATCAGCGGGGATTCTCTGTTTAACGGTTCCATCGGGCGGACGGATTTCCCGGGCGGGAGCATGTCGCAGCTTGTGAGGAGCCTTCGGGAGAAGGTGCTCACCCTGCCGCGCGATGTAGAGGTGTATCCGGGGCATATGTCGCGGACGACGATCGGCAGGGAGGCGGACTATAATCCATTTTTGTAAGTATGATCACAATTGCATTAAATGAGGCTAATTTTGAATATGATATCCATTCTTTAGTTAAGGCGTTCTATCCGGAGCATGAGGTGGCGGTGAGGGCGGTTTGTGAGACTGAGGAAGATTCCGAGCGGCAGAAATGGAAGCTGGATGAGTTTCGCAGGCAAACGACACAGGCGGATATTCATCTTGAGGTGGAGTATAGGGAAGATACAATTGCTTTTTTCTTTTTTCAACCCGCGGGAGCTTCTGGTTTGCAGACAGATGCTGCGGTTTTGACGGGACAGGTCTCCGTCGATCCCTCCGACCGGAAGGAGACGAAGAACCGCCTGAAGCAGAAGCTCTATGAGATGCTGGCGGAGTTCTCCGGGCGGACGCTTCCGTGGGGAACCCTGACGGGGATTCGCCCGACGAAGATTCCCATGGCGATGCTGGAAGAGGGACAGCCGGAGGATGAAATACGAACCTACATGCGGGAGACGTATTTTGCCACGGATGAGAAGATTGACCTGAGCATCGAGGTGGCGAAGCGCGAGATGGAGCTTCTTTCCCGCATTGACTATGAGAACGGATACAGTCTGTATATCGGGATTCCGTTTTGCCCGACTACCTGCCTCTACTGTTCTTTTACCTCCTATCCGATCAGTGCATGGAAAAAGCGTGTGGATGAGTATCTGGACGTCCTGTGCAGGGAGATTGCTTACACGGCGAAGCGTTTTCGCGGGAAATACCTGAACGCGGTTTATATCGGCGGCGGCACGCCGACTTCTCTGGAGCCGGAGCAGATGGAACGGCTGATCACGGTGATCGGGGAGAACTTCGGTCTGTTTGACGGGCAGAAGCGGATCGTCTATGGAGGCCATCTGCTGGAATTCACCGTTGAGGCGGGCCGTCCGGACAGCATCACCGCAGAAAAGCTGGAGGTGCTTCGGAGGCATAATATCTCCCGCATTTCCATCAATCCGCAGACGATGAAGGAGGAGACCCTGCAGCTGATCGGCCGCCGTCACACGGTGGAGCAGACAAGGGAAAGCTTTGCTCTGGCGCGTGACATGGGGTTTGACAATATCAACATGGATCTGATCGTCGGCCTGCCGGAGGAAACTCTGGATGATGTGCGGCGGACGATGGAGGCGGTCGCCGATCTGGCGCCGGACAATGTCACGGTGCACTCGCTTGCAGTGAAGCGCGCGGCGCGCCTTCGGATGGAGCGGGAAAACTACACGCATCTTCACATGGTAAACACGTGGGAGACCATCGATCTGACGGCCCGGTGCTGCAGGGACATGGGACTTTCCCCATACTACCTGTACCGTCAGAAAAATATGGCGGGCAATTTTGAGAATGTCGGGTATGCGGCGCCGGGGAAAGCGGGCGTCTATAATATCCTGATCATGGAGGAAAAGCAGACGATCATGGCGCTCGGCGCAGGCGCGACGACGAAGGTGGTCTATGATCACGGGAACCGCATCGAGCGCGTGGGAAATGTAAAGGATCTTACGAACTACCTCGCGCGGGTCGATGAGATGATAGAGAAGAAAGAGGAGCTGCTTGCGCGCGTGGGGCTGTGAGGCATCCGCGGGAATTTCCGCAAGATTGACTCTCGTGATAATCAGTAGTAAAATCCTTGAGGGAGGAAACAGATATGGCTTTGAAGAAAAAACCCGTCAACGGGATGAAGGATATTTTGCCGGAGGAGATGCGGATCCGGGATTATGTACAGAGCGTGATCCGGGAGACCTACCGCTCGTTTGGGTTTACCCCGATCGAGACGCCGTGCATGGAGGACATCGCGAACCTGACCAGCAAGCAGGGCGGTGAGAATGAGAAACTGATCTTTAAGATCCTAAAGCGCGGCGAAAAGCTGCGGCTGGACAGTGCGCAGAGCGAGGCGGATCTGGTGGACTTCGGGATGCGCTATGACCTGACGGTGCCGCTTTGCCGGTACTACGCGAACCACGCGAATGATCTGCCGTCTCCCTTTAAGGCGCTGCAGATGGGAAATGTGTGGCGGGCAGACCGTCCGCAGCGGGGACGCTACCGTCAGTTTATGCAATGTGACATTGATATTTTGGGGGAACCGTCCAATCTGGCGGAGATTGAGCTGATTCTGGCGACGACGACCACGCTGGACAGGATCGGTTTTCAGAATTTTGAGATCCGTATTAACGAGCGGCGTATTCTGAAGGCGATGGCGGCCTACAGCGGATTTCCGGAGGAAGAGTACGATACTGTTTTTATTATTCTGGATAAGATGGACAAGATCGGCCCGGACGGGGTGGCACAGGAGCTGGTGAAAGAGGGATACGAAAAAGGCTCTATTGACAAATATTTCGCGCTGTTTACCGGCGTGGAGTCGGCGGCGGACGGTGTCACCTATCTGGCGGAAACGCTGGGAGAGTATCTGGCGGACGATGTTGTACAGAACATGCGTCAGATCGCACAGGCGGTCAATGCCTCCAAAACCGCAAAGTTTGAGCTGGTCTTTGACCCGACGCTGGTGCGCGGCATGTCCTACTATACCGGTACGATTTTTGAGATCAATATGCCGGAGTTCGGCGGAAGCTGCGGAGGCGGCGGCCGCTACGACAAGATGGTCGGGAATTTTACCGGAAAGGAAGTCCCGGCCTGCGGATTCTCCATCGGCTTTGAGCGGATCATCCTGCTTCTCATGGAGAGCGGGTTCCAAGTGCCGGATCAGCCGAAAAAGATCGCTTATCTGTTGGAAAAGGGTCTGTCGGGCGAGAAGCTGACAGAGGTGATCGCGCAGGCGCAGGAGGCGAGAGGCGCAGGGGAGCAGGTGCTGGTTGTCCGCATGAATAAGAACAAAAAGTTCCAGAAAGAGCAGCTTGTGAAGGACGGGTATCAGGAGTTTGTCGAATTCTATAATAAGTGAGGGAGATTTGTTATGGCAGAGTCGATGAG
>JAJQBV010000084.1 GCA_021203115.1 Clostridiales bacterium
CCATCTTCTCCCCGGAGGTCACAATCAAGATGTGCTCCGCGTATCCCTCGCGGATCGGCGCGGCAAAGCCGCCGCAGACCACGTCGCCGAGGACATCGTAGAGCACGACATCCGGTTTGCAGGTTTCAAACAGCTCCAATTCCTCCAGAAGACTGAAGGTTGTAATAATCCCGCGCCCCGCGCAGCCGAGTCCTGGCGTCGGCCCGCCGGTCTCGATGCAGAGCACGCCCCCGAATCCCTCCCGCGCGATATCCGAAAGTTGCTCCGGCTCCTCGTCGTGGTCGCGGATATAATTCATGACCGGAAGCATCGGCTCCCCGCCCAGCAGATTGATCGTCGAGTCAGCCTTCGGGTCGCAGCCGATCTGAATCACTTTTTTTCCGAGTGTGGCAAAAGCCGCCGCCAGATTTGCCGTGGTGGTGGATTTCCCGATTCCGCCTTTTCCGTATATCGCAAGCTTCAGCATGGTTGCGTGATTCCTTTCCATTTATGAATAATATTATTCGATCGGCAAAAATGTATGATACTACGGATTGTTTCGCACTTCGTGCTTCCACAATCCTAAAAACATTCGGAATCCGCTAAATTTGACAAAAACGGTCAAATTTGCTACTTCCTCATGTTTTTGCGGTCCCCAAGGTCAGAAATATGGATGCAAGCATCCAATTTCTGACCTTTTAGCCCTTGTATCATCAGGTCCGGATTTACACTGTCATATATCCTACCGGAAAATGCCTCGTGCGGCAACGGATAAAACGCTTTCTCCCCCGCGAGCGGCCGGTACAGCGGATCCGCGATCACCCCGTCCGAGCGCCGGATCTCCCGGATCAGGTCGTTCTCCTCCGGTGTGCGGACATCACACGCCCGCAGCAATTCGGTTCCCGTCTCCAACGGGCACAGAACCTTCGTCCCGATCCCATACTCCATCTCGATGGCTTTTGCAAGAGACACGGACAAAACCGGTTCTCCGATGATGGACAGCGTCCTTCGCTTCCCGCTCGTCGATTCCGTCCTGCCTCCGCAGGGTGATATCGTCTGCCCGGGAAATTCTCTCATCCCGGAGACGGCGGTTTCCCTCACCCGCTCAGCCAGATGAGCGGCGTATTTCTTTCCAAAGGGAACGCCCGCCACATAGGGCGTGCCGAAGCGTTTCCGCAGCAGCTTCGCGGCCGCCAGTCCCCCGGAAGAAACCACAAGATTGACCGATGCCGTGCCCATCCGGCGAATTTCCTCCAACGTACATCCCATGGCAAGACAGACGCCCGCTTTCATTCCGCTGTCCTCCACCCACTGCCTGATGGAGTCCACGCTTCCGTTCAGGGAAAAATCCAGCGGTGTCGCGCCGATGATGTTCACCGTAATCTCATCGTCGGCGGCCGCTCTCTTCTCTCTGTCCCAATCCGGGTTATGCATGCCGCCCTCCGCCGCATACCGGTCGGCAATCCGCTCCAATGCCATTGACACGCCTCGCGTGTAGTCGTGCATCCCGTTCGCCGGAAAGGCAAAGGCGGGGATTCCCGTCCTTTCGCTGACGATAGCGGCAATCGCGTCCAGATCGGTTCCGATCATATAGGGAATCGGCGCGCCCACCAATGCGATAAACTCTGGTTTGAGTTCCAGCGCCGTCTCTGTCAGGTCATTGATAAATTTCCCGTCATCCCCCATGATGGCCTCCATCTCAGAGATCGCGGAGATAAAAATCATGCTGTCCATGTCGTACCACCGCGGTTCATCGTGGGTCGTGTAGGTCGAATTGCAGCCCGAGGCATCGTGCATGACCACCATCCCGCCCAGCTCATAGAGTGCGGAGCAGATGCCGAATTCGTCCTATGAATAGGTAGAAGTCAATCCTGTCGTCTGTCTCATATGCAGCTCTCGCACCCGTACCCTTTCCTCTGAATGACGGCTCTCCGATCCTTTTTGTGAGAAAACGCATCCTCCATCAGCTCCATGATCCGAACAATCCCGTCGTAACCGTAAAACCCGCCGCTCTCCGCCACATTGACAAAATGATCGGTCGCCGCAAAATACGCCGCCTTCTGCCCGACGGCGAGGATTTTCCGACAATCTTTCGACGAAGCGGAAAAACGCATCGCCGGGCGGTTTGTGGGGAAAATCATGATATCCGGATACTGCTCCCGAATCCATGCAAAATCCGCCTCATCCTCCGCCGGAAATGCATCCGCATAGATCTCTGTCACATGAAAACCATGCTCCAGCAGCATCCGCGAAAAATTCAGAATGCGAAAGGTAAAAGTGTAATCGACAGCGATGGGCGTCTCCCCGATTACCGCTCCGGCATGGTCTATGGCCTCCTTTGCCCGCCGCCGGTCCGCAGCAAAATTCGGTTTTTCAATGCCCAACGCATCCGCCAGCAGCTGATAATTTTTCTCCAGCTCCTCAAAATCATATGTAAAAGTAAGGTAGAGATAGTCCTGCCCCAGACGTTCCTTCAATTCCTTCGCCGCCATGAGGACGATCGGCTCGTAGACCAGATTCAGGGGTGCTTCCGCCATGGCGAGATAATCCTCAAAATCCCGGCACCGGGAAAGATCCCAGAATGAAAATCCGGCATCCTCCACCATCCGCCGCAGCTCCGATGTCGGCGCGGTCGGAAGATTGCTTCCGATCAGGTTCACCTTTTTGGCGTCAAACGGCCGTTTTTCCCACATGCTGTACATCTGCATCCGCATCTTCTGATCCGGTGTCAGACCGCTCTTGCGCAGGGTCGGAATCATATAACAGTCCGTAAATCGAATGTCCGGGAACCGCTCCCGAAGGACAGTAAAAACCAGCTTCTGATCATAGGCAAGAAAAAAATGCTGACAGCTTATAAACAGAAGGATCGCCCGCGGGCGGTGATCCAGCTTGTGAATGATGTCCGTGACTCCCTCGATCATCAGATCCTCCATGCCGCCGTCCAGCACATTTTCCTCCCGGATCTGAATGGAGGAGTAGCGCCCCAGCGCGTTCATCTCCGCCGCCGTCAGGACGACGCCGCGCAGACACCCCATCGCGCACACAAAGATCTGATGGGACTGGGGAATCAGCATGCCGGTATGGACAATATTCCATGTGCCGCGGGCCGGAGAGCTGTATTCCAGCCCCTCGTGAAACGGCGCCGGAAACTCTGCGTCGGCAATCCGCGTCCCTGCACTGCCTGTATTGTGATCCTCATGATACAATCTTTTCAGCATATCTCACCTTCACAGCATCCGCGATGCAAGCTGACGAAATTCTTCCGCAACGGCGCTCTCCGGATACGCCTCCATCAGCGTCAGATGGCGCTCCTCCGCCTCCTGCACCAGCTCCGAAAATCCGACGGCGCCGACAATCTCTGTCTCAAAGTCCCGGCAGAGCTCGGTCACCTTCTCCATCTCCCGCTTCACATTCCGCCTGTTCACGATTACCCCGCCCAGCTTCGCATAGCCGCGCCCCTGAAAATTCCGGATGGCCGTGGCAATATTCGCCGCCGCGTAGACGGACATGTTCTCGCCGGAGGAAACGATATATATTTCATCCGCATAGCCGCTCCGCATGGGCATGGAAAATCCGCCGCAGACCACATCACCCAGCACATCATAAAACACAAAATCCGGCTGACAGGTCTCATAAATCCCCTTCGCCTCGATTTTCTCCAGCGCGGTAATGATTCCCCGGCCTGCGCATCCCATGCCGGGAATCGGACCGCCTGCCTCCACGCAGACAACCCCCGCATATCCGACTCTCGCGATTTCTTTTGAATCATATTCATCGTTTTTCTAGAGATATGTCTACATAATCGTCGGCAGCGGTTCCCCGTGACGCAAGGCGATCGTGGAATCCGCTTTCGGGTCGCAGCCGATCTGCATGACACGGTATCCCTGCTGTGCAAGTGAGACCGCCATGTTCGAGACGATCGTCGATTTTCCGATTCCGCCTTTTCCGTATACTGCTATTTTTTTCATAATTTTTCATACAGGGAAGGAAACACCTGCACACTCCGCTTTAAGATTCCCTTCAGGTACGCGATCAGCACGCCGTAGTTCGTAAACGGGATGCCCTGATCCAGTGAACATTTCATGCGGTACCGCACCTCTCGCTCATTCAGCATACAGCCGCCGCAGTGAATCACCATTTTATATGAGGAGAGGTCATCCGGAAATCCCGTTCCGGAGCTCGTCTCAAAACAGATTTCCTTTCCGGTGTATTGGCGAATCCACCGGGGCAGCTTCACCGTGCCAATATCGTCGCACTGACGGTGATGCGTGCACCCCTCAGAGATCAGCACCGTATCCCCGTCCTGTAATTGATCCACCGCACAGACCCCGTCCACGGCCGTATTCAGAAACCCTTTATACCGCGCCATCAGAATGGAAAAGGAGGTCAGAAGAATATCCTCCGGCACCGTGGCTGCCACCTGTTCAAATGCCTGGCTGTCCGTGATCACCATGGCCGGCTTTTTTCCGGTATTTTGTAACGTTTCCGCGAGACCGTTTTCCTTCACTACCAGAGCTGTTGCGTCCGCCTCCAGAATGTCGCGGATGGTCTGCTGCTGGGGCAGAATCAGCCTGCCCTTTGGCGCCGCCGAGTCGATCGGAACCACGAGCACCACAAAATCTCCGGGGCGGATCAGATCGCCGACGATCTTTAACCGTGCATCCTCCGCCACGACAGATTTGCCGATCATCTCCTTCAGCTCATGAATGCCCTGCTTATAAAGTGCACTGACATAGATCTCCTGCGCCGAGAGCTCCCTCTGCTCCGTGATCAGATCCATCTTATTGTAAACGATGAGATAGGGAATTTCTTTCTCTCGAAACAGCTCGATCAGCTCCTCGTCGCAGGGCTGCTTTCCCTCCGCGGCATCCACGACGAGCACCGCCACATCGGTCTTGTTTAAGACCTGCCGCGTCTTTTTCATCCGGAGGTCCCCGAGCGCTCCCTCATCGTCAAAGCCCGGCGTGTCAATGATCACGACCGGACCGATGGGTAAAAGCTCCATCGACTTGTAAACCGGATCCGTCGTCGTTCCCCGGATCTCCGAGACCACGGCGAGATCCTGACCGGTCACCGCGTTGACAACACTTGATTTTCCCGCGTTTCTTCTCCCGAAAAATCCGATGTGGACCCGGTTCGCGGAGGGTGTACTGTTTAGGCTCATGGCTGGTTTCTCCTTCTTTTCATTATATATGGAAATTTACAAAAAACGATTTCAACCGGGACACAAAAAAGTGTCCCTCTTTGAAATGTTTTTCTGTAAATTTCCGCCGAGCGTTTCTGAGATTACATTACGGTAAAAAGCCCCCGTACCGAAAATGGGTACAGGGGCAGCATGGTTTCCTTCGTTCGTGCTGTGATCACCTGTCTTTCCCTTCAGGCCGTACCTTATGGTCAGATCAATGACATCTCACGCTATCAATTTTTTGTATTTTTTAAAACTAAATAAAGTATACGTTGCGGACGAAATGTTTGTCAACACAAATTCTTTTATGATTTTCCTCACGATTTACAAATCGAAGAGTGACAACTGATTCGACTCCGGCAGATCACCCAGCAGTCCGAGATCTCCCATGAGATCCACCACAGTCTTACTGACTTTCGCGCGGTCGCGGAAATCGTCTCTGGAAAGGAACGGCCCGTCTTTCGCCGCCTCCACCACGCCCTCGGCCGCCTTGTCTCCCATGCCGTCAATCGTGTTGATGGCGGGCATCAGCTTCCCGTCGATGATCTGGAAATGGCGGGCTTTCGCACGATAGATATCCAGCGGCAGGAACTCAAATCCCCGCGCATACATTTCCTGTACGACGCGCATATCCCGAAGGGTATCCTGTTCTTTTTTGGTGAGGGTATCCTTTCTCTGGCGGTATTTCTCAAGGTGCCGTTCCAGACGCTCCCGCCCCTGACACATGAGCTCATAGTCAAATGCCGTCGCGCGGATGCTGAAAAACGCCGCATAGTAGGCCAGCGGATAAAACACCTTGCACCATGCGATCCGCCAGGCCATCATGACATAGGCGGCCGCGTGAGCCTTCGGGAACATGTATTTGATCTTCTCGCAGGACCAGATATACCAGTCCGGCACGCCGTGATCGGTCATATCCTGCTTCCACTGCGGCCACTGCTCACACTTCCCCTTTGCGACCGTACCCTTTCTCACCTTCTCCATGATATTGAAGGCTTCCTCCGAGTCCAGTCCCTTTCCGATGAGGTAAATCATGATATCGTCACGGGTACAGATGGCGGTGGAAATGGTCGCCTTCCCCTTCTGAATCAGCGTCTGCGTGTTGCCGAGCCAGACATCCGTACCGTGAGAAAGCCCCGCGATCCGCACCAGATCCGAGAACTGGGTCGGATGGGTGTCAATCAGCATCTGCATGGCAAAATCGGTTCCGAACTCCGGGATTCCCAGTGCGCCGAGCTGGCACCCGCCGATGTCCTCCGGCGTTATGCCGAGCGCGGATGTATTCTGGAACAGCGACATGACCTCCGGGGAATCCAGCGGAATATCCCGCGGATCCACACCGGTCAGATCCTGCAGCATGCGGATCATGGTCGGATCATCGTGTCCGAGTATGTCAAGCTTTAACAGGTTATGCTCAATGGAGTGATAATCAAAGTGCGTCGTGACAATATCGGTATCCATATCGTTGGCCGGATGCTGAACCGGAGTAAAGGAGTAAATGCTTTCCCCCAACGGCAGGACGATAATGCCGCCCGGGTGCTGTCCCGTCGTCCGCCGCACGCCGACGCACCCCTGAAGGACACGGTCGATCTCGCAGTTGCGCTTGCGGATGCCGCGCTCCTCAAAGTAATTTTTCACATATCCGTAAGCGGTCTTATCTGCCAGCGTCCCGATGGTCCCGGCGCGGAAGGTCTGTCCGTCGCCGAAAATAACCTCCGTATATTTGTGCGCCTTGCTCTGATAATCGCCGGAGAAATTCAGGTCTATATCCGGCTCCTTGTTCCCCTTAAATCCGAGGAAGGTCTCAAACGGAATGTCGAATCCCTCTTTTTTCAGCTTCGTTCCGCAGTTCGGGCAGTTGCGGTCCGGCATATCGCAACCCGCGCGCCCGGCGAAGGCTTTCACTTCCTCCGAGTCAAAATCGACAAAATGGCAGTTCGGGCATATGTAATGCGGGCTTAACGGGTTGACCTCCGTGATTCCAGCCATCGTCGCCACAAGGGAGGAACCGACCGAGCCGCGGGAGCCGACGAGATAACCGTCCTCGTTGGACTTCCACACCAGCTTCTGCGCGATAATATACATGACGGCAAATCCGTTGGAGATGATGGAATTGAGCTCCCGCTCCAGCCGTTCTGTCACGACATCCGGCAGATTTTCACCGTAAATTTCCCTCGCACGGGTATAGCAGATTTCCCGCAATGTCTGATCCGAGTTCTCAATCTCCGGCGGACATTTGTCCGGCCGCACCGGATCAATGCGCTCACACATATCCGCAATCCTATTCGTATTGGTGATCACGACCTCCTCGGCCTTCGCGCTGCCGAGATAGGAAAACTCTTCCAGCATCTCCTCCGTGGTGCGGAGATAAAGCGGCGCCTGATTGTCCGCATCCTTAAATCCCTTTCCGGCCATGATGATACGGCGGTAAACCTCATCCTCCGGATTCAAAAAATGCACATCGCAGGTGGCGACCACCGGCTTGTTCAGCTGTTCGCCCAACGCCACGATCCGACGGTTGATATTTCGAATATCCTCCTCCGTCTCCACCGGGCTTTTCTCATCCCGGAGCATAAACGCATTGTTGCCCAGCGGCTGAATCTCCAGATAGTCATAAAAAGCGGCAATCCGGCTGATTTCCTGCTCCGGGCGTCCGTTTAAGACCGCACGGTACAGCTCGCTCGCCTCACAGGCCGAGCCGAGGAGAATCCCCTCCCGGTATTTCGCGAACTCACTCTTTGGCACACGCGGGCGGCGGTTAAAATATTTAATATGAGAATCGGAAACCAGTCGGTACAGATTTACCCTTCCGATATCATTCTGCGCGATCATGATCGCGTGGTAGGTTGGAAGCTTTTTCACCGTTTCTTCAGACGATGCCTCCATCTGCGCCAGCTGATCCAGATCCCGGATTCCCTGTGCATACAGCAGATCGACAAATTTTACAAAAATCTCTGCGGTGCAGCCCGCATCGTCCACCGCCCGATGGTGGGGATTCAGCGAAATCTGCAATGCCTTCGCTACAGTATCCAGCTTATAGCGGTTCAGCTGCGGAAGCAGAACCCGCGCCAGAGAAACCGTATCCAGCACGGTCTTCTCACAGGGCAGGCCGAGAATCTCACAGTTTTTGCGGATAAAGCTCATGTCAAAATCAGCGTTGTGCGCCACCATCGCCGCGCCCTCGGAAAAATCCATGAACTGCGGCAGTGCCTGATCGATCGTCGGCGCACTGATCACCATATCGTCGCTGATCGAGGTCAGCTTTTCAATCTCATAGGGGATCGGCGTCTGCGGATTGACAAAGGTAGAAAACCGGTCTGTGACCTTACCGTCCTCCACCTTCACCGCGCCGATCTCGATGATCTTATTTTTCTCCGGGGAAAACCCTGTTGTCTCAAGGTCAAAAACCACATAGGTACCGGAAAGACTCTGCCCCATCGGGTTTTCCACCAGACCCTTCAGGTCGTCGATCAGATAGGCTTCCATCCCGTAGAGAATCTTGAAATCGTCCCCCTTGCCGAGCGCATGCGTGGCATCGGTAAACGCCTGCACATCCCCATGGTCCGTGATGGCGATGGCCTTGTGCCCCCACTCCATGGCGCATTGGATAATATCCTTCACATCGGAGACGCCGTCCATGTCGCTCATCTTTGTGTGGCAGTGAAGCTCCACACGCTTCTCCGGGCTGGTGTCCATCCGTTTTTTCACAAAAGACGGAATCTTTTTCATGCCGAGAATCGAGCCGATCGTCAGCTCATGGTCAAAACGGTCGATGGTCGTCACGCCTTTGATTTTCAGAAAAGCTCCTTTTGAGACCCCTTTCCTGATCTCCGGAAGAATCTCATCTTTGCAGAACATCTTGACCATGATTGTGTCTGTGAAATCCGTGACGGCAAACATCACAATCGTCTTTTCGTTTCGGATGGGGCGCTCGTCCACCGACAGCACCTGCCCGCGGATCACCGCATCACCCATCTCTCCTGCGATCCGGTCGATGCGGATGGGTTCATCGTCAAAATCGCACCCGTAGATCACATCCGGATTATTGCTGCGGCGGTAACCGCCGTTTCCGCTGCCGCTTCTCCCCCGGTCACCGAAACGGTTTGCCCCGCCTGACATTGACTTCCCGTTTCTGACATCCCCATGTTCCGAAGAGCGGACGGGCGTTTCACTTCTGTCGCCTCGATTTTCTTGAACAGATTGTTTTTGAGCGGTTCCGCGGCCTGGCTTTCGTCCGCCGCCGGCCTTCTCTTCCTCCCACGGGGCATCCGAAGCCGCATCGTCAGAGAGATATTCCTCCTCGTTTCGCTGCCCGAATGAAGACTGGCGGACAATATTTTCCACCTCGTTTTTGATCTGAATCTCCGTGTTTCGCTTCTGCTTTGAATCCTTCTTTTCACAGAAACGGATCACCACACGGACAGACAGGCTGCAGCGCTCGTTGAAAATCTTTTCCAGAATCCGGTAGATCTCCTCCTCCTTCTGCCGCGCCACCATGGAATCCTCCAGGGTCAGAATCAGACAGTCCTCCTGACACTCATATTCGGCGTGGCTAAGCACGTTGTACTCAACCTGACTGTAGCGCTGAAACTCTTTTAAAACGGACGGCCAGTATGCTTCCATCAGATTCGGCAGGGTATACTGTCCGGACAGATGAAAACGCTCGATCACACAGACCCGCAGCTTCTGTTTCGGGGAAAGCTGCCGCTTGATCTCCTGCTCCAAGACAAAAATACTCTGCTTTTGGAGCAGCCGGCTGCTGGAAAGGTAAATTCGAAGATAGTCCCGCCGCGTGGTCGTGGAAACACGCGAAACAGTCGCCTCCTGCAATAAACCCGTCATATCACTGTTCAGTTTTAACTGGGGAAAAACCTCAAAAAAACTTTTTGCCATCTCGGATCAGGACTCCTGTTTCCAATGTTCCAACTCATAGCGCAGCGCTTCCAGTAATTGATTCTCCGGAACACGCTTTATCACTTCTCCGCGGCGGATGATCAGACCCTCGCCTTTGCCGCCGCAAATGCCGATGTCCGCCTCTCTGGCCTCTCCGGGTCCGTTAACGACACAGCCCATCACCGCAACCTTGATATCAAGCGGGATACCCGTCACCATGGACTCCACCTGATTCGCCAGTGAAATCAGATCGATACTCGTCCTGCCGCAGGTCGGGCAGGAAACCACCTCAACGCCGCCGTGCGCAAGCCCCAGCGTGCGCAGAATCTGCTTTGCGGAGAGAATCTCCTCCACCGGATCTCCGGTCAGAGACACGCGGATCGTGTCGCCGATCCCCTGATGCAGAATCAGACCCAGACCGATGGCCGACTTTATGTTGCCGGAGAAAACCGTGCCCGCCTCCGTGATCCCCACATGAAGCGGATAATCCGTCTTTCCGGAGATCAGCTCATGGGCGCGGACACACATCAGCACATCGGAAGACTTGATGCTGATGATCAGATTCTGATATCCGCAGTCCTCGATCATGTGAACCTTGTCCAGCGCGCTCTCCACCAGTCCCTCCGCTGTCACGCCGCCGTATTTTTCAATCAGATCCCTCTCCAGAGAACCGCTGTTTACGCCCACACGGAGGGGGATGTTTCGCTCACCGGCAACCTTCACTACGGCCCGAAGCTTTTCGGCAGATCCGATGTTGCCCGGATTGATGCGAATCTTGTCCGCCCCGTTCTCCATGGCGGCGATCGCCATGCGGTAATCAAAATGAATGTCCGCCACCAGCGGAATGTGAATCTGCTTTTTGATCCGGGCAAGTGCCCGCGCAGCCTCCTCATCCGGAACCGTGCAGCGGACAATCTGACATCCGGCCTGCTCCAGCCGGTGAATCTGCGCCACCGTCGCCTCCACATCCTGCGTCTTCGTATTCGTCATAGACTGAATCGCGATGGGATGATTTCCGCCAATGGTCACATCCCCGATCGCGATCTCTCTCGTTTTCATTCTCATATCTGACTTATTTCTCCCCCTGATTACAGAAAAATTTTCCTCACATCGTTAAACATTACAAAAATCATCAGCGCAAACAGGCACATCAGACCGATAAAATGCACCATGCCCTCCTTGTCCTCGCTGATCCGCTTTCCACGTATTACCTCTATAAAGAGAAACACTAACCTGCCGCCGTCCAGCGCAGGAAGCGGAAGCAGATTCATAACGCCCAGATTGGCGGACAGAAGAATACCGATATTCAGCATATTCAGGAAGACATAGAAGTACCCGTCTGTCAGGCTCTCCTCATAGGTATCTCCGATCGTCTTCACAATGCCGACTGGTCCGGAGAGATCGTTCACCGTGACCTGACCGGTGACCAGCATTTCCAGACTTTTAAAGGTATACTGAATCCAATACTTGACATCGTACACCCCATACACCAGTGTTTTCGCTGGTCCCACTCTGGTATAGACTCCCTCGGAATAAATACCATAGAGATAACGGCCGCTCTCCTCGTCGTATGTCGGCGTCAGCGTCGCAGTCAGCGTCGCTCCGTCACGGACAAATGTTACCTCCACGGTCTCCCCCTCGTGAAAAAGAGAATACATACTGACTTCCTTATAAAAGTGAATATTCTTGCTGCCCAGCTTCACTATCTCATCCCCGGACTGCAATCCGGCCTCCGCCGCGGAATAACCCTCCATGACATCGCCGACCACCGGCTTCATCACACCCAGACTGGCAATGATAATCATTGAAAACGCCAGCGCCATAATAAAGTTAAAGATCGGACCGGCTGCGACCACACTGATCCTCGCCCAGACCGACTTCTTCTGGAACGAGCGCTCATCGTCACTCTCAGAATCCTCGCCCTCCATCATGCAGGCGCCGCCGAAGGGCAGCAGCTTGATGGAATACTTTGTCTCACCTTTTGTAAAACCGATGAGCGTCGGGCCGAAGCCGAGACAGAATTCGTTCACGCGGATGTTGTTCGCCTTCGCAAGAAGAAAATGCCCCAGCTCATGAAAGAGGATGATAATGCTGAATAAAACGATGGCTACGATATATTTTACGATCAAAATATGTCCTTTCTCTCCCCTACAAAATCTGCAAATATACAAATTTTGATATGGATGCCGCAGTGTCGTCGACATATTCTAAGGCAACCGGGGCAACGCTTCGACGAACTAATCGCTAACTGCGACTAAGACGCTCAGGAAAGCCTTCGCGCCTAAGTCTCCGTAAGCGCTGGATTTTGTCTCAGCTAAAAGCGCCCCTACAAAAGTTACCTTACAAATATGTCGACGACACTTTTGCATCCATGCCAAGATACCTGTCTATCTTTTCGTATGTAATTTGTTCCGTCTCCAGAATATCCTTTAAATTTGGATTTTCTGTGTATTCTGCGGCCGCCATCGACTCCCCGATTAGTTCCGCGATCTCAAGGAAACGGATTTTCCGATTCAGGAACAGCGCGACAGCCTTTTCATTCGCCGCATTGAAGACGGTCGGCATGTTTCCGCCCCGCCGCATGGCTTCCAGCGCAAGTCTGAGTCCGCTAAAAGTCTCCATATCCGGCTTTTCAAATGTCAGCGTGGACAGGCTATAAAAGTCCAGCCGCTCTTCATTGAGATATTTCCGTTTCGGATAATACAGCGCATACTGGATCGGCAGCCGCATATCGGGCGTGCCGAGCTGGGCGATCACCGCGCCATCCACATACTGCACCATGGAGTGGATCACACTCTGCGGA